>JAHLFK010000032.1 GCA_018883805.1 Candidatus Limosilactobacillus merdavium
GTGCGTCATTTGACGGACATCCTTTCATATAGGTTTGGTTCACTTAATATGATACCTGATGTCACGCCGAATGGCGTTTTTTATTTACCACCAACTGGGTGGCTAACTTCATTCTATAATCCACCTTAAAATTTAAACAAAAAATAGGCCTAAACTTTTATAAGTTTAGAATCCTACTTCAATACCGCTATTTTTCTAAAACTTGATAATAATCAATTTAGTTCAGTTAATGCCTCCTTATACTTAGACAGTGAAGGAGGAGCTATATATGGTTAAGATTCAACAATTTTTTACGAAAAATCGTCGGTCAATCACGATATCAATGACAGCACTGCTACTATTGGCGGAAATTGCTCGTTTTGTCGGGCATAGTTTGGTAATCTATCAGGTCTTCATGGCGGTTGCAGGAATAATTGGACTAGTACCAATCCTGCTAACAGCAATTTCATCTTTGGAAGTCCGTCTAATTTCAATCGATGTCTTAGTTAGCATTGCCGTAATTGGTGCATTCATTATCGGTGAGTTTAATGAGGCAGCAATCGTAACCTGGCTATTCATGCTCGGGGAAGTCCTAGAAGATGCCACCCTTCATAAGACCCGGTCTGCTGTCCAGCAATTAGCTAATATGGCGCCGCAAACAGCTCAAGTTATCAATGATGACGGGACCATTAGTGAAGAAGATGTCGACTTTTTGGATGAAGGATCCATGGTCTTAGTCAAAGCAGGAGCTCAAGTGCCTGTTGATGGCAAGGTTCGTAAGGGAGAGGCCTTATTAAACGAAGCCAGTATTACCGGTGAATCTCGCCTGATAACTAAACAAACTAATGATGAGGTTTTTGCTGGAACAATCTTAGAGAACGGAACGATCACAGTAGAGACAACAGCTACTGGGGAAGATACTACTTTTGGTAAGATTATTGAACTGGTAGAGGAAGCTCAAGATACCCAAACTAAGACGCAACGATTTATTGATCGGTTTGCCAGGTACTATACCCCACTGGTTCTGCTAGCAGCGGTTATTGTGGGCATTATCACTCGGGACTTTCGTCTAGCGATTACCGTAATGGTCTTAGGATGCCCTGGTGCTTTGGTAATCGGAGTTCCTACCTCAACAGTTGCAGGGATCGGTAATGGTGCTCGACGAGGGATCCTCTTTAAGGGTTCAGATGTTATGGATCGACTTAGACATGTTGATACGATCGCCTTTGATAAGACTGGAACACTGACCTTGGGACGGCCCGCAGTCAAGGAGTTCCTAGTACTTAAGGGAGATCGACAAGTAATTGTTGATCAAGCGGTTGCTATTGAACAACAATCAGATCACCCCCTAGCCAAAGCAATTACAAGCCTACCAATAGAACAACAACTAACGCCCACAAACGTAAAAACTATTAAGGGGCAAGGACTTCAGGCTAATATTTCCGGCCAGGAATATCGATTAGGGAACCAGCAACTAGTTGGTGACCTACTTGCTGATAATGCAGAACTTAAAGCAGCAGCGACACGACTGGCCAATACAGGTAACTCGCTAGTAATTTTTGCCAGTGCTGATCGTAGTGAACTAGCTATTTTTGCCATCAAAGATCAGCTTCGTCCACAAACGTCACAAGCTTTACAACAGCTCAAGCAGTTGGGTGTTAAGCGGCTGGTAATGTTGACTGGAGACAACCTAGGAACAGCACAAGAAATTGCATCAGGCCTGCCAATTGATGAGGTTCATGCAGGAATGCTTCCACAAGATAAAGCACATTTTGTAAAACAGGAGCGCAAGCAGGGTCATCGAATCGCATTTGTTGGAGACGGAATTAACGATAGCCCGGCACTTTCAGCAGCAGATGTAGCAGTAGCAATGGGTTCTGGTACGGATGTTGCGATGGATGTTTCAGATCTAGTTCTCGTAAAATCTGATCTTTCCAACTTAGTAACCGGCTTTGCTCTTGCTAACCAGACGATGCGCAACATGAACGAGAATATTATTATTGCATTACTAACCGTCCTCTTACTATTTATCGGCCTTTTCGTAGGTTATGTTGAGATGGCCTCAGGGATGCTAATTCATGAATTGAGTATCTTAATTGTAATTTTGAATAGTATGCGGCTAATAAAATATTCGCCAAAAGTTGATCACCGTCAATTTTTAGTACCAGCTAATAACTTAGAATAACTCGTGTAAGGAAGTGTTTAGAATGGAAAAAGTTATGATGAAACTCGATGGGTTAACCTGTCCATCATGTCTAACGAAGATTCAAAAGTGTGTTGAAAGCGTTGATGGCACTACGGATGTTAAGGTACTCTTCAACGCTGGTAAAGTAAAATTTACTCTTGATCCGGCATTAACCTCCACTGAAACGGTACAAAAAAATATTGAAAAAATGGGTTATGCAGTCCAAGGAATTAAGACAAAGGAGCTTTAATTATGACAAGTACAGAACAATATGAACAAGAGTTAAAACAAAGCGAAATTGATCACCATACCCCAACAGCTGGAGCCATGACTGGTCACATCATTGCTAACCTTTTGATCCATTCCCTCAAAATTAGTCAAGCTAAGATGTTTGCTAAGGGACCAGCTGCCTTGTTTTTAAGCAGAATCGGCGATAAGTGGATCTCCCATGAGCAAACAGAATTTGCTCACTTTAACCAACTATTAGTAAATAACGGTGAAAGTATTCCAACGACTACCGACCAGTTCAAACAGTTTACAATGCTTGAAGAAGATGGTGCTACTAAGTACCAGTCAGGAGATACCCAATTATTTACTCTTATCAAAGATTTTGATACTCAAACCCTCTTCATCACAAAAGCAATTAGCTTAGCGCAAAAAGAAGAATGGCAGGAGCTGGCTGCTAGCCTGACTACTCTACTAGCTTGGATCAAAGAACAGATTGCCCTAACCCAACGTTTTTTAGGCCATGATTTACGGGCTGGGCTGTATAATGAAGAGGATGATGATTTCTAAAAACTGACTAATGGAGGAATAATAATGGCAGAGGAGCTATGCGTACGGCTGGTACCCCTTTTCAACCAACTAAGTATTGATTTGCAGCGACAAGTAGAACAGTTAGTTCATCATCAACATGTCCGTCGAGGAACAGTTGTCATCAGTCCAAACAATAGTAATCGCTTAGTAATTATTGAACAGGGGCAAGGTCGGTTATATCAACTAAGTGCTACGGGCGAAGAACAGGTTCAACGGATTCTGAACACCGGTGACTATGTTGGTGAGACTTGGCTACTGGGAATTAGCAATAGCAATAACTATGTAGAAATGATGAAAGATAGCAATATCTGTGTTCTAGATCGTTCAGACTTTACTCGACTAATTCAAACTCACAGTGATATTGCCCTAAAACTTCTAACTGGACAGGCAGCAACAATTGATAACCTACGACAACAAATCCAGTTAATGGGATTGCCGAGCATTGAAAGCCGACTGGCAATGTATCTTAACCAGCTTGTTGCTAAGCAAGGTAGCTCATTGGTTACTCTACCATTGAAGATGAAAGACCTGTCATCATACCTCGGAACAACTCCAGAAACCCTATCCCGTAAACTAGCTCAGTTACAGAATGATGGTAAGATTGACCGTCACTTACGACAGATACGAGTAAAAGAGCAGCTCTAGGAAAAAATTAAAGCTTATAAAATTTAATAGTCCTTGATATATCAGTGATTCACTGTGATATATCAAGGACTATTTTGTTTATAGATATCAACGTCAATGACTAAATCAGTGCTGTACTAAAAGCAACTAAATATAATATTGGCTCTATTTTCTTAATCAAACGCTCTTCAACACTAATTTATCTTCACGATAAAAACGATTTCAGCTAATGATTCCGCACCATTTTCCCTCACCCATTGTGACGGTGATTTGAGCATGTTAGATTAGACCATAAATTACATAAGGAGTGGTCTACATGTTACAAGTGAACACATTGTTTATCATGATCGCCAGTATTCTGGTGTTATTGATGACGCCAGGTCTAGCTTTCTTTTATGGTGGTCTAGTTAATAGGCGACATGCTAATAACATGTTATTAACTGTTTTTATGATGTGTGGCTTGGCTGTAATACTCTGGATTGTAGTAGGTTATTCACTATCTTTTTCAGGTAACCATTGGGGAATTGTTGGAAACTTGCGGAACTTCTTAATGATTAACGTCCCCATCGACGCGGTTACAAAAACCGGTATCCCCGTTGGCGACTACACAATGTTTATGATGATGTTTGCGATTATTACTCCCGCTATTTTTTGCGGATCTGTAGTTGGTCATGGTCGGTTTAATTTCTTAGTGATCTTTACCATTTGCTGGTCAATCTTGGTTTACTACCCTCTCGTTCACATGGTCTGGGCTCCCCAAGGACTGTTAGCCAAACTTGGTGCAGTTGATTTTGCTGGGGGATTAGTTGTTCACGTAAATTCAGGAATTACTGCTCTAATTCTCTCCGCATGGGTAGGACGGCGGAAGGAGATTAATGCTCATCATAACAACCTATCCTGGGTATTAATTGGAACTGCTCTTCTATGGATTGGCTGGTATGGCTTTAATGCTGGCTCTGCCTTGGCTGTAAATGACACTGCAATCCAAGCAATGCTAACAACTACAATCTCATGCTCAACCGCAATGGTCACTTGGATGATGTTAGATCGCCATCACTTCAATCATGTAACATTAGCTGGTGCTTGCAACGGTGCCATTACAGGACTAGTAGCAATCACTCCTAGTGCTGGTTACGTTACATTAGGTGGTTCAATAATTATTGGGATGATTGGTGCAGTCATCAGTCAATCTTTCATTGTTAACGTTAAACCTCATTTGCCAATTGATGACGTTGTTGATGCGTTTGGTTGCCATGGCCTAAGTGGTATTTGGGGAGGAATTGCGACTGGTATTTTTGCTAGTCACCAAATCAGTAAGCAAGTCCCTAATGGCTTATTATTTGGCGGTGGCTTCCATCTGTTCATTAGTCAGATTTTCGTCACTTTATTAACAATCATTTTTGTTGCCGTAATGGATATTGTATTAATTAAAGTCCTTACTGTCATTTTGCCAGTCTCAGTTGATAATAAGAAGCTCGTGGCTGTGCGAAGCAAGAATATATAGAAAAAGGCCGAGAATTACCTCGACCTTTTTTCTATATTTTTAATACTTTCTCTTACCACCATGTTTAACGAATTGCCATTCTTCATCAATATTTTGACGCATCCGTACTAGGTAGTCGTGAAGCTGCTGGGCCTCTTCATCAGGAAAGCCATGCAATGCAACCTCATTTGAGTGAGTATTTTCGCGAATGATGAATGAATATACTTGTTTACCCTTTTCGGTTACATAAAGATGCTTAATCTTCTTATTAACGGGGTCTTTCTCTCGCTTAATGTAGTCTTGCTTTTCCAGGCGATGAACAGCACGGGCAAGCGTTGTCCGGTCGACCTTAATTAAGTTTGAAAGCTGTTCAGCAATTATTCCTGGATGCTCATAAATTCGGACTACATATAGGAACTGGAGGTTTGATAAGCCAATCTCCTTGAACTCAATGTTTGACATCGAATCCAGTGCCCTTTCTATCATCCCCACTTCACGCAAAACATCGATCATCTTTACTTCTCCTTAACGTTGAACAGATGGATTATCCTTAGTTAATGTGTAATCAGCAGTTGTTTCAACGTTAAAGTACTTTTCGATTAATTCACTCAGCTTACTCATTGCTTCCTTAGCACGAGCAGCTTGTTCAGCGTTTACTGATTCAATAACGATTACAGCGTTCTTTGTGTCATCATTAACCTGTGTCCGTGTTCCATCACGCCAGTTTAATGAACGACAAACGGCACCTTCATCATCATAGTACATAATTTCGCCTTCACGGGCTGGATCTGATTCATTCTCACCATTGCCACCAACAGAAACGAATGCTTCTCCACCCTTAGCTTTTCCAAGGTGCATATCACCGGCGATATG
>JAHLFK010000033.1 GCA_018883805.1 Candidatus Limosilactobacillus merdavium
GGTAAGGCAACAACTCCTGGTAAGCCAACGACCCCAGGCAAGGCAACAACTCCGGTTAAGCCAACGACCCCAGGCAAGGTAACAACTCCGGTTAAGCCAACGACCCCGGGTAAGGCAACAACTCCGGTTAAGCCAACGACCCCAGGCAAGGCAACAACTCCAGTGCAACCAACGGACCCAAGTAAACCGACAAGCCCAGTACAGCCAAGTACTCCGGTAGTGTCAACAACGCCAAAGACGAGTATTCCGGTAGTGCCGACAACGCCAAAGCCAAGTACTCCGGTAGTGCCGACAACATCAAAGCCAAGTACTCCAGTGGTACCGACAACGCCAAAGCCAAGTACTCCGGTAGTGCCGACAACGCCGAAGACGAGTACTCCAGTGGTACCAACAACGCCAAAGCTAACTACACCGGTGGATCCTACAACACCGAATATGCCTAATACAAGTACATCGGAGGAGTCGGTAGTATCTGTTGTGCCAGGAAATCCAGAGAACAAAGAACAGCAAAAAGTTAATCTTACTCCAGGTACTTCTGCCGTGTTTGAAACTAGCAATTCAGGATTACCAAAAACTGGTAGCGCTCAATCAAAGCTATCTCAAATAACTGGTCTGCTATTATTAGCTATCCTGGCAACTTTTGGCTTATATAAGAAACAAATGGGATTATAACAAGCAAAGAGGTAGGGAAATAACTCGACCTCTTTACTATTTTAAAGATATTTTATTTACAGCGCGGTAGCTGTCTGGACTCTGAACGTTGATAAATCAACGCCCAGAGTTCCTATTTTATTTCAACCGTATCATAGACCGGCAAATAATTGACTGCAAAATCGTTGTTAATTGTTTCAAGGAGTGCGGTTAATTTATCATGGGTAATTACAGGGGTGATCCCACTCCAGTAGTGGTCACCACTAGTTTCAATTTGCCAATCAATGTTATCAACTGGTCGAGATGAACAGTCATAAACTGTGATGAGGTACGATTGCGGAGCATCATTCAATTTACAGGGCTTGAGTTCTTCATGATAGTTATTAAATGCACTGCCACAATCATAGTTTAAGATGTCGTTTGCTGCGGCAGCAAGGTCACTCAAGATACTATTAGCTGTAGGCTCGGCACCAGCACCCGCCCCAGTGTAAACACTAGAACCAAGGGCGTTACTTTCAACAGCAACCGCATTTTGGACACCATTAATTTGAGCAAGTTGATCGTTTTTATTAACTAATGTCGGACCAACAAAGGTATACAGTTGTTCACCTAAGCGTTTAGCGATTGCAAGGAGCTTGATCGTATAACCGAATTGCTTCGCGCTTGCTAGCTGGGCTGCGGTTAGTTGATCGATTCCCCGAACGCCAAGCTTGGTTGGATTTAATGCTTTACCAAAAGCAAACTGACTAAGGATACTAAGTTTATTCGCAGTATCAATTCCTTTAACATCGTTAGTTGGATTAGCCTCAGCATAACCCTTAGCTTGGGCAGCCATTAATGCTTTATCATAGCTAACATTATCGCTTGCCATTGCTGAAAGAATATAGTTAGCGGTTCCGTTGATGATTCCAGCAACCTGAGTGATTTGATCGGTAACAAGACTACTGCTCAGTACCCGGAGAATAGGGATCCCTCCGGCAACACTTGCTTCGTATAGAAAATCAACGTGCCGACTTTCGGCCAGTTGTGCAAGCTTAGGACCATCGATTGCCAATAAGTCCTTGTTCGCGGTAATGACAGATTTGTGGTTATAAATGGCTTGAACAATTGCCTCACGTGCAAGGTTAACAGTTCCCATGGTTTCAACGATTACTTGGATCTCCGGATCATTTATCACATCATCAATTTGATCAGTAAGGATAGTCTCTGCTGGGAGATTAACCTTACGGGGCTTATTTAAATGAGCAACGGCTACCCGTTTGAGGACAAAATGGACGCCGGTTGTCTGTTCAATCTTACTTGCGTGTTCTTGGAGCAGTTTAACGACTCCTCCGCCAACTGTCCCTAGACCGAGAAGACCAATTGTAATCGTCTGCATGGTGGAAACCTCCTTCAGTAATTAAATTTTGGCTAATGCTTGATCTAAGTCAGCAATCAGGTCATCAGCATTTTCAATTCCGACAGATACCCGAATTAAGTCAGGAGTTACTCCTGCAGCCTTTAATTCTTCTTCGCTAAGTTGAGCGTGAGTCGTTGATGCTGGGTGGATAATTAATGACTTGGCATCGGCAACGTTTGCTAATAATGAGAACAACTTCAAATTACTAATAAGTTCCTTACCGGCTTCTTCGCCACCCTTAAGACCAAGAGTGAAGATTGAACCAACGCCATTAGGGAAGTACTTATCTGCTAATGGCTTGTATGGGCTATCTGGCAGTTCAGGGTAGTTAATCCGGGCAACCTTTGGATGATCATTTAAGAACTTAACAATCTTTCGGGTGTTAGCAACGTGTCGTTCAACCCGGAGAGATAATGATTCGAGTCCTTGAAGGAGTAAGAAGGAGTTGAATGGACTGATGGTTGCACCAAGGTCCCGAGCAGTTTCAGCCCGAACCTTAGTTGTAAATGCAGCTGGTGCAAGATCAGCAAACACGAGACCATCGTACTGAGCGTTTGGTGTAGTGAAGCCAGGGTAACGACCACTTGCCTTGTAGTCGAACTTACCATTTTCGACGATGACACCACCCATTGTTGTTCCGTGGCCACCAATGAATTTAGTAGCGGAGTGAACAACGATATCAGCACCGAGATCGAGTGGTTTAACTAGGTATGGGGTACCAAAAGTATTGTCAACGATAAAGAGGATTCCGTGATCGTGGGCAATCTTGGCGATCTTCTTGAAGTCAACTAAGTTAATTCCTGGATTCCCAATACTTTCCACATAAAGTGCCTTGGTATGTTCGTTAATTTCCTTTTCGAAGTTTTGTGGATCATCTGGATCGACAAAGCGAGTTTTAATTCCTAATTTGGGAAGGGTAACGGCAAAGAGGTCGTAAGTTCCACCATAAATAGTACTTGCGGAGACAATCTCATCACCTTGTTGGGCAATGTTTAAGATTGCGGCAGTAATGGCGGCAGAACCAGTTGCCAGGGTAATCCCAGCAGTTCCGTGTTCCAAAGCAGCAACCCGCTTATCAACCACATCAGTAGTGGGGTTAGTTAATCGGGTATAAATGTTACCGGGTTCCTTTAATGAGAACCTATCGGCTGCTTGCTTAGCGTCTTTGAAAACGTAAGAAGTAGTTTGGTAGATAGGAACTGCCCGGGCACCAGTTTCATCAACTGTTTGACCAGCGTGGACTTGAAGGGTTTCAAAATGGTAGTTTGGGGTTTGTGATTGTTCTTGTTTACTCATACTAATGTACCTACTTTCTGTTGTGCGAATGTGTTTAACCAATTTTGATAAATTTGTGTACTAGATTGTTGCCATGAATAGTTAACTTCACCGGTTTTAACATCGGCAAAGTAATCGTGCGGTTCCTGAATCGGGAGCCGCTTTTTTAGATCCCGGAAGTATTCCTTGGCTAGCGTGTCTGCTTCATATTCTGGATGTCCGGTAATGTAGGTCCGGTGCTTTGATGGTGAATGGTAGATTAGTGGACCAATCTGCTCATTAGAAGCGACTACTTGTAAATCAGCAGGTAGATCATGCGGATTTACAACAGTAGTAGCGTGACGCGATTGGGGGATCTTGATAGATTGGAAATCATGTGCTAGACGACTGTGCTCGTTGATACTTGTTGCTTGGTAAACGCCAAAGAGCTTGTGTGGTAGTTGACGTTTGCCGAGTTGATAATCGTTATATAGACCGCCAAGTGCGGCCCAACATTCAAGGAGCGTTTGCTTAGTGTGCCGCTCTGCCCAGTCACAGATTGTTCGGAATTCTTCCCAATAATCAACTTGGTGGAATTTGAGTTGTTCAACTGGCGCACCGGTAATAATCAAGCCGTCGAATGAAGAAGCTTCGATATCAGCGAGACTAGCATATGCCTTATTGATTTCAGAGTAAGAAGTGTTCTTGAAATGATGCGTTGCGGGATATAAGAATGTAATTTTAACATCTTGCTGTAAATTATTAAAACTTTCTAAGAATTGTCGCTCGGTCACTTCCTTAGTTGGCATTAGGTTAACCACCAAGATAGATATTGGATGATCAAGATAGTGGTTTAGCCACTTGCCATTACAAAGTAAAAAGCCGTTTTTGGCATTTGCTGTCATATTAGATGCTCCTTTCTTAAGTGATGAGATTGAAGATGGGGGATGTTAATAAAAAAAGCCCTCGTCCCTAGTTCGTATAGAACCAAGGGACGAAAGCTTATATTTCGCGGTACCACTCTGAGTTTATTGTCATTTCACAATAACAACCTCGTTAAGTACTCACTGATTGTGAATACTCCGCAATGTAACGGTTGCTATCCGTCTAGCTTAGCCAAGAATGACCGAAGCTAGATGACTCAGAGCTCATCTTCATACTGTTCCCGAATATCCTCTTTCACCACTAAGGACTCTCTGCAGAAACGGTTGGGTACTACTCTTCTCTTCAAAGTCTAATCATAATTTAATTGTTTATTAGTTTAATCTTAATTTAAGAAATGTCAACTAGAAAATTTGAATAATTTAAAAAGTTAGCTCAGTAACTGGAAGAATGATGGGAAAAATGGAATTTGCTTAATTTTATTTATTTTGGATCATCTTTCTTGGCTGATTTTAGCAAAACACGAACGATAAAATAATATTTTAGAATAAAGTTAGTAAATTATGTTGACACACGAAATAGTAAATAGTATATTAATGACAGATTTTGACGAATGAAATCTATGCGAGATTAATGAATGTTCGTCTTTTATACAAAAGGAGCCTTAATTAAGATGGAAAAATTACTTTATACCGGAAAAGCAAAACAGATGTGGCAAACAGATGATCCAGAAGTTCTCCGAGTTGTGTACATGGACCAAGCAACAGCACTAAACGGCAAGAAGAAGGAACATTTCTCAGGGAAAGGGAAAGCCGCTAATGCTATTTCAAGTTTAGTTTTCCAATACTTAATTAAAAACGGCATTGAAACTCACTTCATTAAGAAGCTTTCTGATAACGAAGATTTAGTAAAGAAATGTGACATGTTCCCACTCGAATTCGTTACACGGAATGTTATCGCAGGACACTTTGCTAGTCGTTATGGCTTAGATGAAGGAAAGAAACTTCCTGAACCAGTAGAAGAAACTTTCTACAAGAGTGACAAGCTTGACGATCCATTTATCAATGAATCTGCCAGCATCGCTCTTGGTATTGCTACCCACGCTGAACTTGAAAAGATGTGGGGTATTTGCCGGGAAGTTAATGGTTTATTGACACCATTATTTGAAAAGGCTGGAATGCAATTAGTTGACTTTAAGCTTGAATTTGGTCGTTTAAGCAACGGTGACATTGTTTTGGCTGACGAATTTTCACCAGACAATTGCCGGTTATGGGACATCAAGACTGACCAACACATGGATAAGGATGTTTACCGCCGGAAGCTCGCAGACTTAACCCAAACTTATGACAAAGTATTAGCTCGTTTACAAGAAGTAATCGCGGAGGACAAGTAAATGACAAAAGTTCGGATTTTCGTTACCTACAAGCAATCAGTTTTTGATCCCCAAGGTGAAACTATCAAGGATGCCATTCACACACTTGGTCATGATGATGTTAAGGACGTCCAAGTTGGTAAGTTCTTTGATGTCACTGTTGACGGTACTGGCGATGCAGTAGAAAAGACTGTTAAAGAAATTGCGGATCAACTGTTAGTTAACTTCAATATGGAAACCTACACATATCAAGTGATGGAGGAAGAATAAATGAAGATTGCGGTGATTGTTTTTCCTGGTTCTAACTGTGACATCGACCTCTATGAAGCTTTGCACTCTGTATGTCACGCTGATGTTGAATATGTTTCACATAAGGAAAAGAGCTTAGATGGCTTTGATGCAGTAATGCTCCCTGGTGGTTTCTCATACGGTGACTACTTACGAGCTGGTGCAATTGCCCGGTTCACCAACATCATGCCAGCAGTTATTAAGATGGCTAAGGAAGGAAAACCAGTATTTGGAACTTGTAACGGATTCCAAATTTTAACAGAAGTGGGACTTCTTCCTGGCGCATTAAAACGGAACAATAGTCAAAAGTTCGTTTGCAAGACTGTGCCCCTAGAAGTCGTTAATAACCAGACAATGTTTACCAGCCAATATAAGGAACATGAACGAATTGCTTTACCAATCGCCCATGCAGATGGTAGCTACTTCGCTGATGAAGAAACATTGGACCGTCTTGAAAAGAATCACCAAGTTGTTTTCCGTTATGCTGAAGAAAATCCTAACGGCAGTTTACGGAATATTGCTGGAATTACTAATGAACGTGGAAACGTCTTAGGAATGATGCCTCACCCAGAACGGGCGGTTGAAGCAATTCTTGGAAACACAGATGGCTTACGATTATTCAAATCACTACTAACAACTGGGAATGCAAAGGTGGAGGAATAGATTATGAAGCAGGCAATGACACCTGAAGAAATTAAAGAACAAAAGCCATATTTGGACTGGAGCTTAAGCGAAAACGAATACAACTACATCAGTGAAAAGCTCCTTGGCCGGTTACCAAACTATACTGAGACCGGATTATTCTCCGCAATGTGGAGTGAACACTGTTCTTACAAGAAGTCCAAGCCTGTTTTACGGCTCTTCCCTAACAAGAATTCTCGGGTTCTTCAAGGTCCTGGTGAAGGTGCTGGGGTTGTTGACATTGATGATGGTCAAGCCGTTGTCTTCAAGGCAGAAAGTCATAACCACCCAACTACTGTTGAACCTTACCAAGGTGCAGCTACTGGTGTTGGTGGTATTCTTCGTGACATTTTCAGTATGGGTGCTCGTCCAGTTGCTTCTCTTGATTCCCTTCATTTTGGTGAATTAAGTGATCCAAAGATGCGGATGAAAGTTGATGGCACGGTTCGCGGAATTGGTGATTACGGTAACTGTATGGGAATTCCAACCATTGCCGGTGAAACAACATTTGATCCTTGTTACCAAGGCAACATCTTGTGTAACGCAATGAGTGTTGGTTTGATGGATCAAAAAGACATTCAAAAAGGTAAGGCTGCAGGGATTGGCAACGCTGTGATGTATGTCGGTGCCAAGACTGGTCGTGATGGGATCCACGGTGCCACTTTTGCTTCTGCTGACTTTAGTGATGAAAATGCTACTCAACGTTCTGCTGTTCAGGTTGGGGATCCATTCATGGAAAAGCTCCTTCTTGAAGCTTGCTTGGAAGTAATCACTAAGCACCCTGATTGGTTAGTGGGAATTCAAGACATGGGTGCTGCCGGAATCGTTTCTTCTAGTGCCGAAATGGCCTCTGAAGGGAAGAGCGGAATGGAGCTCAACCTTGACCTTGTTCCACAACGGGAACCAAACATGTCAGCTTACGAAATTATGTTGAGTGAATCTCAAGAACGGATGCTTCTCTGTGTTAACAAGGGTCATGAAGAAGATGTTAAGAAAGTCTTTGATTTCTATGACCTTGAAGCTGTGACAATTGGCCGAATTACTGAAGGTCATGATTACGTCCTTTACCATGATGGTCAAGAAGTCTGCAACATTCCCGTTTCTAGTTTGACTGATGATGTTCTTGAAGAAGCAAGTGATGAAAAGAAGCCTGAACGAATCATTGCTGCTGAAAAGCAACCTGCTTGGAAGCCAGAAATTGCTGATGCTGAACAAACATTACGTGACTTGCTCCAACAATCCACGATTGCTGATAAGAGCGTCTTCTACCAACAATACGATTCACAAGTACGGACAAGTACAGTTGTCGGCCCTGGTAGTGACTCAGGTGTGCTCCGTGTTCGCGGTACTCACAAGGGATTATCAATGACAACCGATGGCAATGGCCGGTTCGTTTACCTTAGCCCTGAGATTGGTGGTCAAATTGCCTTAGTAGAAGCGGCAGCTAACATTGTGGCTAGTGGTGCAGAACCTTTAGCAATCACTGACTGCTTGAACTACGGTGATCCAAACGATCCAGAAATTTTCTGGGAACTTCACCAATCAGTTAAGGGGATGGCTGATGCTTGTCGAGTATTCGATACTCCAGTTATTTCCGGTAATGTTTCCTTATATAACGAAAACAACGGTAAGGCAATTCACCCTACTCCAATGGTTGGGATGGTTGGCTTGGTTAAGAATATTGACCGGGTTATTCCTTCATTTGCCCAACATGCCGGGGATAAAGTTTACCTCATTGGTAAGACTGGTGATGATTTTGCCGGTTCCGAATTACAAAAGATGATGACTGGTGACATTAGCGGTGTCCTTAACCCATTAGATATGGAACACGTTCATGATTATATGCAACGGCTCCTTAGTGAAATGCAAGCAGGAAACGTAGCTAGTGCTCACGACCTCAGTGAAGGTGGCCTTGGTGTTGGCCTTGCAGAAAACCTCTTCAAGACTGACCTAGGGATGAACGTTGACCTCCATGACTTATCTGCTGCTCAACTCTTCAGTGAAACTCCAGGACGGTTTGTTGTAACTGTTCCTGCTGAAAAGGCAGCTGAATTTGAAAAAGCCATGGGTGATGATGCCAAGCTAATCGGTGAAGTTACTAACTCTCACTGGCTTGAAGCTCACCTTGCTGATGCTGAAATTAACCAAAATGTTACTGAATTACAAAAACTTTGGGAGGAGGCAATCCCTTGCCAGCTGAAATCAAAGGATTAAATGAAGAATGTGGTGTCTTTGGCGTTTTTGGTGCGCCGGATGCTAGTCAATTAACCTACTACGGGTTGCATACGCTTCAACACCGTGGCCAGGAAGGTGCGGGAATTGTTTCGTCTGATTCAAAGCAACTCTACCAACACCGTGATCGGGGATTGTTAGCAAAAGTCTTTGCTGATCCAAATGAATTGAAACGGTTAGTTGGTGATTCAGCAATTGGCCATGTCCGTTACGGAACTAGTGGTCATAACTCAATCGCTAACGTTCAACCATTTCTCTTCCATTTTCATGATGGTGACGTTGCATTAGCCCATAACGGTAACTTAACCAATGCGGTAACGTTGCGTCGTCAACTTGAGGATGAAGGAGCAGTCTTTCAATCCGATTCTGATACTGAAATCCTAATCCACCTTGTTCGGAAATATATCAAGGAAGGATTCATTCCAGCATTGAAGAAGAGCTTAAACATCGTCCATGGTGGTTTTGCCTTTCTTCTTTTACAAAAGGATCGCTTGATTGCGGCCCTTGATCCAAATGGGATTCGTCCTTTATGTATCGGACAGTTAGAAAACGGTGCATATGTTGTTGCTAGTGAAACTTGTGCGTTAGATATTGTCAACGCTAAGTTTGTTCGCGACGTCCAACCTGGTGAATTGATTGTAATTGATCGTGATGGACTCCACATCGATCACTACACAACTGATACTAAGTTAGCAATTTGCTCAATGGAATTTATTTACTTTGCCCGTCCGGACTCAATCATTCATGGGGTAACCGTTCATAATGCACGGAAGCAAATGGGACGTTTACTTGCCCAACAATACCCAATCGATGCCGATATGGTTATTGGGGTTCCTAATTCTTCATTATCAGCTGCCTCAGGTTATGCGGAAGAATCTGGCTTACCGTATGAAATGGGATTAATCAAAAGCCAATACGTTGCCCGGACATTTATTCAACCAACACAAGCCCTTCGTGAACAAGGCGTCCACCTCAAACTATCAGCCGTTCGCGGGGTTGTTGCTGGTAAACGGGTAATCGTAGTTGATGATTCATTAGTACGGGGAACTACCTCAAAGCAAATTATAAAGATGCTCCGGAATGCGGGTGCTAAAGAAGTCCACATGCTGATTGCATCACCACCATTTAAGTTCCCTTGCTTCTACGGGATTGATATTTCAACTCGGTCAGAACTGATGGCTGCCCACTATACAGTTCCTGAGATGCGGGATCTGATTGGTGCAGACTCCCTTCATTTCTTAAGTGTTGATAATTTGATTAAGGCAATCAATATTCCGGATGCGGGGGATGCTCCATATGGTGGCTTAACGGTAGCGTACTTCAATGGTGACTACCCAACTCCTCTTTATGATTATGAAGAGGGATACCTTAAGTCATTGAACGAACAAGAAAAGCGGGCACGAAAGGAACGGTTATCATGAATCGTTATCAAGAAGCAGGCGTTGACGTTAACGCCGGATATGAATTAGTTAACCGGATTAAGGCGGCGGTAAAGTCGACTGACCGTTCTGGTGTTGTCGGTGGAATCGGTAGTTTTGGTGGGATGTTTGATCTCGGCGAACTACATTTGAAGCACCCAGTTCTTGTATCAGGGACTGATGGTGTTGGTACTAAACTACTGATTGCCCAAAAGATGGGTAAGCACGATACCATCGGGATTGATGTTGTTGCCATGTGTGTTAATGATGTTTTAGCCCAGGGTGCAGAACCGCTATTTTTCCTTGATTACATTGCAACTGGTCATAATGAGCCGCAAAAGATGGCAGAAATTGTTAGCGGAGTTGCAGCTGGTTGTCGTGATGCGGGAGCGGCATTAATCGGTGGTGAAACTGCTGAAATGCCTGATATGTATTCTCGTGATGAATATGATCTGGCGGGAACAGTTACCGGTGCTGCTGAAAAGGAAGATCTTTTGACTACAGCACAACCACAAGCAGGCGATGTCCTTTTAGGGTTGCCATCTAGTGGTATTCATTCCAATGGTTTTTCATTGGTTCGCCAAATCTTATTCAAGGATCATGATGTTCAACTTGATGATCGTCCTGCTGAACTACAAGGCAAGACAGTTGGTGAAGCAATTTTAGAGCCAACACGAATTTACGTCCGGCAAGTGTTGCCGTTAGTTCGCCAAAAGTTAGTGAATGGTATTAGCCACATCACTGGTGGAGGATTAATCGAAAATGTTCCACGGATGATTAACGATAACCTCCAGGCAGTAATTGATCATTCAACTTGGCCAACGTTACCAGTCTTTGATTACTTGCAACGATTGGGGGACCTGCCATTAGCTGATTGTTTCCAAACATTTAACATGGGAATTGGGTTAGTACTAGCGGTTGATCCAGCCAATGTTGAAGAAGTTCAAGCAAAGCTAGCAGCGGCTGGTGAAAAGAGTTACCGTATCGGTCAATTACAACACCGTCCTGAAAATGCGGAAAAGATTGAAATTAAGTGAGGCTTGAAAATGAGAGTTGCCATTTTTGCTTCCGGAAACGGAACCAACTTTGAAGTATTAACAAACCATTTCCAAAAGGGTGATATTCCGGGGAAGTTAGCGTTGCTCTTTTGCAACCACCCAGATGCACCAGTGATGAAACGGGCAAAACGCCTTGGTGTCCCTGCAGAAAGTTTCACCGTTAAGTCATGCGGGGGAAAAGAAGAATATGAAAAGCAGGTACTAAAGCTTCTGCAAAAGTATCAAATCGACTTTATTATTCTTGCTGGTTATCTACGTGTGGTCGGCCCAACAATCCTGGATCACTATGATCATCGGATTGTGAACCTTCACCCAGCATGGTTGCCAGAATATCCAGGACTCCATTCAATCGAACGGGCCTTTAATGACCATAAAAAGCAGACAGGGGTAACCGTTCACTATATCGATTCTGGTTTGGATTCCGGACCGATTATTGCCCAACGACATGTGCCAATTTTAGCTGATGACACTGTTGATACTCTTGAAGCCCGTGTCCATGAGACTGAGCATCAATTGTATCCCGAAGCGGTAAAGCAAGTTTTGACAGAATTAGAAAAGGAGAATTAATCCATGAAACGTGCATTAGTAAGTGTATCTGACAAGACAAACCTGGTTCCTTTTGTTAAGGGACTTGAAGATAACGGCTTTGAAATTGTTTCTACTGGTGGAACAAAAAAGGTTCTTGACGATGCCGGTGTTAAGACAATCAGCATTGAAGACGTTACCCACTTTCCAGAAATCCTTGATGGCCGGGTTAAGACATTGAATCCTTATGTTCATGGTGGTTTGTTGGCACGGCGGGAATTGCCAGAACACATGGCTACTTTGAAGAAGCTCAACATCACGCCAATTGATTTAGTTTGTGTGAACCTTTACCCATTTAAGCAAACAATCGAAAAGCCAGATGTAAAGCTTGCTGATGCAATCGAAAACATTGATATTGGTGGCCCAAGCATGGTTCGTTCAGCTGCAAAGAACTACCGTGACGTTACCATCGTTGTTGACCAAAACGACTACGATCAAGTATTAAGTGAAATTAAGGAGAATGGTTCAACCACTTTAGAAACTCGTTCAAAGTTAGCTGCCAAGGCTTTCCGTCACACAGCTGCTTACGATGCCTTAATTTCCCAATACCTAACTAAGCAAAATGGCCTTGAAGATCCTGAAAAGCTGACTTTGACTTGGAACTTAAAGGAAACAATGCGTTACGGTGAAAACAGTCACCAAAAGGCATGGTTATACGAAGACGCAATGCCAAAAGCCTTCTCTGTATTATCTGCAAAGCAACTTCACGGGAAGAAGCTTTCTTACAACAACATCAAAGACGCTGATGAAGCATTACGGTGCATCCGTGAATTCGATGAACCAGCAGTTGTAGCTATGAAGCACATGAACCCTTGTGGTATTGGTCATGGTGAAAATCTTGAACAAGCGTGGGATCGTGCTTACGCTGCTGATACAGTTTCAATTTTCGGTGGGGTAATCGCCCTTAACCGGAAAGTTGACTTAGCAACTGCTGAAAAGATGCATAAGATCTTCCTTGAAATTGTAATCGCCCCTGGATTTGACGATGATGCTTACGAAGTCTTGGCAAAGAAGAAGAATATTCGTTTGTTGAGTCTCGACTTTAGCAAGAAGGATGAACCAACTAAGCATGAAGTAGTTTCTGTAATGGGTGGAATGCTGATGCAAGAACAAGATACCCTCAAGGAAGACTACCATGACTGGAAGTGTGTCACTGATGTTCAACCAACTGAAGAACAATTGAAGACTTTGATGTTTGCTTGGAAGGCCGTAAAGCATGCTAAGTCAAACGCAATTGTTTTGGCTAACGATGAACGGACTCTTGGTGTCGGTGAAGGTCAACCAAACCGGATTGACTCCTTGAAGATTGCTGTTAAGCACGCCGGGGATGACATTGACGACCGGACCGTTATGGCCTCTGACGCCTTCTTCCCATTCGGCGATTGTGTTGAATATGCCGGTAAGCACGGTATCAAAGCCGTCGTTCAACCCGGTGGATCCATCCGTGACCAAGAATCCATCGACATGGCCAACAAATACGGCATCGCCATGGTCACCACAGGAGTACGTCACTTTAGACACTAGGGTGCGAGCCAGCAGAGAGATTGCGGAAGGCTAGCAATTTCTCCCGACGAAGGCGACTTGCGCCTAGGAGGGAGGTTGCTAGCTCTAGCAATCTCCTGGCGAGCACATTTTGACTCAGCTGCCTAGAACGTATCTCGAGGGAGCTTAGGGCAAGCACGTTTCAATCAGAGTGTGAAGCCGTTAAAACCTTCCGGTGGCTAACGATTTCTCCACCGAACGGCGTCTCGTCGTCGGAGGTGGAGGTCGTTAGCTTGAGGAAGGTTAGGCTGAACACGTTTCGACTCAGCCACCGTAGAACAACACCCATCAGAAGTATTTAGCGAGCATTAAAATCAGGGAGGACATCATGACAGATAAAGTTAACCTATTAGTAATCGGTGAAGGTGGTCGTGAATTCGCGATTGCCAAGAAACTTAAGCGTAGTCCCCATGTTGACCATGTGTACTGCGCCCCAGGGAATGTTGGTATGCCAACAGTGGGAGTTGAACCAATTGATATTGAAGAAAATGATTTCGCTGGTTTGATCCGCTTTGCAAAAGAACATGATGTTAAGTGGACATTCGTTGGCCCTGAAGATTGCTTAGTTGACGGTATTGTCGATGATTTCCACGCTGCTGGTTTGAAGATTTTTGGCCCAGATGCTCGAGCAGCGCAACTAGAAGGCTCCAAAGATTATGCCTTGAACTTCATGAATAATTATGGTGTCCCAACCGCAAAGCACGCCTCATATCGTGACCAAACTGCAATCCTTGAACATGTGGATCAATTTGGCTACCCGGTAGTTATTAAGGAGAATGGCCTTGCTGGCGGTAAAGGGGTTGTGATCGCTAAGGATCATGACGAAGCAGTTCAAACGATCAAGGAAATGTTTGCATCAGGGCAAGCGCGGATTGTTCTTGAAGAATGCCTTGATGGCCCTGAATATTCAATGTTTGTTGTTATCAGTAATGGACACTACCGAATCTTACCAATGGCTCAAGATCATAAACGGGCTTACGACGGTGATCGCGGTCCTAATACTGGTGGAATGGGTGCTTACAGTCCGCTGCCACAATTAGCCGATGCTGATCGTGAACAGATGATTAATGAAGTTGTTAAGCCAACAGTTGACGGCTTGGTAAAGGGTGAATATCACTATCACGGTATCCTTTACATTGGCTTGATGTTAACTGCAGATGGTCCTAAGGTAATTGAATATAACGTTCGCCTCGGGGATCCAGAAACCCAGGTTGTCCTTCCACGCTTAGCTACTGATTTATATGAATTAGTAGATGCAGCGATTGATGATCGGCCATTACCAGAAATTAAAGAAAGTGCAGAAGCCAGCTTTGGTGTCGTCTTGGCCTCAAAGGGATACCCAAAGAAGCCAGTTCATGGTCAAGAACTAGGCTCATTCCCAGCAAGTGAAGGAATTGAGATCGATTACGCTAATGTTAGCGGAACACTTGATCACCTTGAAGGCGCAGGGGGACGGCTTTTAATGGTGATTGCGGAAGAGAACACTTTACAAGAAGCACATGATCGGGTTTATTCTTACTTAGACAAGCTTGATCAGCCCGAATGCTTTTACCGTCATGATATTGGCGCAAAGGCCGGTGTATAATTTTGAATTGACACTTGCCAAGTGAGCGTGTTAAATTACTATTTACATCAGAGGATCGAGCAAAATAAACGGCGCGGTTGGATAAGATGATTCTTATTCAACCACGCCGTTTTTTTACTAAAGGAGGAGAAATTTTGATTGGAACAATTGCAAATACATGTGCCATCCTTGTTGGAACTACGATTGGCTGTATCTTAAAAGGAGGACTTAAGAAACGCTACCAGGATGCGTTATTTATCGCAATGGGCTTGGCAGCGTTAGGAATTGGCCTTGAAAATGCCATTAACAACATGCCCAAGAGTCATTATCCAGTCCTCTTTATTGTTAGCTTGGCGATTGGAGCCGTACTAGGAAATTGGTGGCGGATTGATGATCACTTTAATCAATTAATCGCTCATTTTGGCGGTCGCTCGCAAACGGGAAAGGGAATTGCAACAGGAATCCTCTTGTACTGTATTGGTGCTTTGTCAATTGTCGGCCCTGTAATGGCAGCGGTAAAGGGTGACTATACGATGCTGTTTACTAATGCAACCCTCGATTTTGTTAGTTCAATGGTCTTTGGTGCTAGTTTTTGTTGGGGGATGTTAGTCTGTACTCCGGTTTTGTTTTGCTGGCAGGGGATGATCTATGTTGTCGCAAAATACCTTTCCGCTAGTTTCTTTAGTGGCCCACTAGTAACTGAAATTTCGATTGTCGGTGGCTTCTTAATCGCGACTACGGGAATTTCATTGTTGAAGTTACGCGATATTAAAACCTTGGATCTGCTACCTTCGTTACTTGTTCCAATTTGCTTCTTTATCGGGTTAGCACTAATTTAAGTTGAAATCGCGATTAGTTTCACAAGAACCTTGCTTCCCTATTGGAATTTTGCGGCGTTTGGATTAAAATGATTAAGTAATGCTGTATAGTATCGCGATTTTAAGAAGAAAGAGGTCATTAGAAACATGGCAAAACTAGTTTTAATTCGTCACGGCCAAAGTGAATGGAACCTTGCTAACAAGTTCACTGGTTGGATTGATGTTGATTTGAGCGAAAAGGGTGTTGAACAAGCTAAGAACGCTGGTAAGGCCCTTAAGGAACACGGTATCCAATTTGACTACGCATACACTTCCGTTTTGAAGCGTGCCATCAAGACTTTGCACTATGCTCTTGAAGAATGTGACCAACTTTGGATTCCTGAAACCAAGACTTGGCGTTTGAACGAACGTCACTATGGTGCTTTACAAGGCCTTAACAAGAAGGCTACTGCTGAAAAGTATGGTGACGAACAAGTTCACATCTGGCGTCGTTCATACGATGTTTTACCACCATTGCTGAAGGCTAGCGACGAAGGTTCAGCATTACACGACCGTCGTTACGCTAACTTAGACCCACGTACTGTTCCTGGTGGTGAAAACTTGAAGGTTACCTTGGAACGGGTTATTCCTTTGTGGCAAGACGAAATTGCTCCAAAGCTTCTTGATGGTAAGAACGTTATCATCGCTGCCCACGGTAACTCTCTCCGTGCTTTGAGCAAGTACATCGAAAACATTTCTGATGAAGACATCATGAACCTTGAAATGGCTACTGGTCAACCAGTTGTTTACGACTTCGATGACAAGCTTAACGTTTTAAGCAAGGAAAAGTACTAAAATTAATTAGAAATTAACCTTATCTCCTGACATCTAAGATTGATGTTAGGAGATTTTTTTGTTTAAAATATTTACGAACAAATGTTCTTATGGTATTATATCTACGAACATTTGTTTGGAGTGGTTGAAGATGGAATATTCTTGTGAACCGGCAGGAGCCTTTCTCCTTATCGATAATAAGTCCTTTTATGCAACTGTTGAATGTACAGAACGGGGACTAGATCCAATGACTACGCCGCTGGTAGTAATGTCTGAAGCAGCAAATACCGGTGGCGGTCTAGTGCTGGCTTCTTCCCCGATGGCTAAGAAGTTATTCCATATTTCAAACGTTAACCGAAAACGGGATCTTCCTAATGATGAACGGTTGATTGTCGTCCCACCGCGGATGAACCTTTATATTGAAAAGAATCTAGCGGTTAATAATATCTTTCGTGAATTTGTTGCAGATGAGGATCTTCTACCATACTCAATTGATGAGTCAATTTTAGATATCACTCATTCCTGGCACTTGTTTGGTAATAACCTTCTTCAGGTGATTAGGGAGATTCAACATACAGTTAAAGATCGTCTCCATTTAGTAACTACGGTCGGCCTTGGCAATAATCCCCTACAGGCTAAGATTGCACTAGATATTTATTCTAAACATAATCGGGAGTTTATTGGTGTTATTAGTAACCAAACTGTTCGCCAACGAATCTGGATCATTCCTGAAATAACTGATGTTTGGGGGATTAACAAACGAACAGCAAAGAACCTTGCCCGACTAGGAATCCATAATATGTACCAGCTTGCGCATGCGGATCCTTATATGCTTAAGGAACGGCTTGGGATAATCGGGACACAGTTATACGCAACAGCCTGGGGGATCGACAGGACAAATTTACAGGAAACGATCTTGCACCGCGATAAGAGCCTCGGTAATTCCCAAGTCTTGCCAAAAGATTACTCATCTAAAGAAGAGATTGAGGTTGTTATCCGTGAAATTGGCGCTCAAGTTGCTTCGAGATTACGTGCTCACAGTAAACAAGCTGGAGGAATTTATTTAAGTGTTGGCTATTCACTTGGAATATTCGATGAACAAGGGAAAACAGGGTTTGCTCATTCAATGAAATTACCGTGCTCAACCGCTGAGACAAATACGATTAATACACAATTGATTTATCTCTTTGAAAAGTATTGGGATGGGATATCACCGATTCGTCACGTTGGCGTTTCTTGCACCCGACTTTCAAACCGTTTTGGCGAACAATTAAATGTCTTTGACTCACCGAAGAAGAATGTTATCCGGGTTGAGGACACGATTGACGAGATTCGTCGACGGTTTGGTAAAACGGCAATAGTCCGAGCAAATAGTCTGAAAAAGGGCGGTACTTATATTGCTCGGAGTAACCTTGTAGGGGGTCATAGTGGTGGGAACAGTCTTGAATAAAAAGCCAAGTGAGCTAATTGTCGAGAGAATTAAGCCACATTTTAAGCAGATAGCAGGTCGTGAGTATTGGATTTCAGTCGTCTATTTTCAGCCGGAGAACGGTTATAATTTTTTCTTCTATATTAAAAGGCGGGGAACCTACATGAGATCATTTCCATTAGTAAGGCTGCCTGATTCTGATTTAAATGAGCTGATTAATATTTTGAAAAAGGTGAGAAAAACATATCAATTTTCGATTCGTTACGTAAACTTCACCAGGCAAGAGAGACGCATCCTATATGAAGAGGTCGAACACTAATGATTATTTATGATGAACCAAAAGCCGAAGAAGTAGCGGCACAGTTTTTCAAATACTATTATCACGATCGAGGAAAGATTAAGTGGAGCGGCTTCTTCCTTTCTGAACATACGGCAGCTTTGAAAAAGCAACGGATTAGAGAAGACAATTAGCTTAATGTTCGTTTATAACGAACTATAATTATTATGTGATTATCTAAACTTGATTATTTAAGAATAATATCGAACTAAAGGTTGCATATCATCCGTGTTCGCGTTATATTACTGTGTGTTGGGGTAGGAATTACCGAGTTATTGTCCAACGGAACGGAATGTGAACGTTGGAAGGAGGCTCTCAGCCGCTTGATAGTCCCGCATTCACCACAAAGACAAAGGTCAATGTGTTCCCTAACAAAAATATCTTAAGTAGGGAGTGGATTGATATGTCATCAATTTTATCTTTTGCTGGACCACGGTTTACCACTAAGCGGTTAACGCTTGCGGGAATGCTGATTGCACTTGAAGTAGTTTTAGAGAAGGTCTCAATTGGCGATCCAGCTATTTTAAAGTTTGGCTTTGGCTTTATTGCTACAGCTCTAATTGGTTATTACCTTGGACCGTGGATTGGCGGTTGGGCAATGGTTGTTAATGATATTATTAGCAATACCATTTTGAACTCAGGAACTGCCTTTTTCCCTGGCTTTACCTTCTCCGCATTTGTTTCCGGCGTATTAGCAGGGATGTTCCTGTATAACCAAAAAGTGACCTGGCAACGGGCACTGATTTATGAATTCTTCCAAATTTTGGTAACGAATGTAATCTTTACAACACTCTGGATTTACATCATGAGCCTGAATTCAGGAAGTACTGGTAAGACTTTCTGGGCTCTATTGATGATTCGGTTACCTAAGGAAGTTATTACTTGGCCACTAGAAGGAATCATCGTGTTCCTGATTCTTAAGCGGCTAAGCCAGATTAATTTGAGAATTAATGATTAAAAGTTGGAGCTGGAAAATAACAAATTTGCAAGGCGGTGGACTAAGGATAGAACGGTGATTAGCACGGAACGGGCTGATTATCGTTCGGACTTAGGCTCGAGCCTTGCAGTTATTTTCCGCGATTAGACTATGTAATATTAGAAACTAAAACAAGTTTGGCGAAAATGTTCTGTACTTTAGCCAACCTTGTTTATTTTTAAACCCAGCCCGTCTTCAGTGACTTTTTGAAGATTCTATGAAAAAAGCCGCTTGAAAATTGAGGTTTATTTGATTTGTGTTATGATGAAAACTACATTCTTATAATATTGGAGAGAGTATTAAATGAAGAAACGTTATCATTTATCCTTAAAACAGTTCATTCACGATTTGAAAGAACTTGTTAAGCCACATTACCAAGCTTCAATGTGGCCACTTGGTGGAGTGATGATTATCTTCCTTGCATTATCATTTATCGTTGGTTATTTCGCCCAAGGAATTTTGAGTTCTATGGGGATGGCAATGATGATGATCATGTATGGGATGACTTCACCAGCTGCTATTGGAATGGCACTGCTTGAGTTGTTACTTGCAATCATTATCTTAGTAGCATTGTCATTCTTCTACTCATTCTTTACTACCGCTGCACAATTTACTTACCAGGATAGGGTTCGTCACCCTGAACAAATTGTCAGTGCTGGTTCAGTTTGGATGCACTACAAGCACCTTCGTAAGAACCAATTATGGCGGATTATTCTTTATACTGGACTATTCGTCTTCTTTTGGAGTTTACCATTGGATATCATTGGTGGTTTAGTTGCGAAGAATCAAGCTCTAGTAATCATCTGCCGGATCTTAAATGACATTGTAATGGCATGGAAGGCTCTTGAATATTCTCAAGCAAACTTCTTATACCGTGATCGTCAACCACAATTTCTTGGTCAATCAATGCGTCATGCCTTAACTGCTAGTCGGCGGTTTATGGGTGGTCGTAAGTGGAACTACCTATTAATTATGGTTGTTGTTGTCTTCCTTCCAATGGTTGTTTGGGAAGTAATCTTTGGTGGCTTAACTTACTGGGGAATCTACACTGCAACTTACCCACTGGTATACATTGGCTTACTGCTAATGATCTTAGGATTCGCTGCATACCTTCCCGTAATCTTCGCTAGTGGTGCTCTTTACTATGAAGAAGCTAAAGAAACTGCTAACCTTGATGATATCTTTGCAGGAACATTTAAGCCAGTTGCTGAATTAACTGGTGAAGCTTATGTTCATGAAGTTTACACTCCTAAGAAGAAAAAGGACAAAGCTTCCAAGAAGAAGGAACAAAAGGCAGAAGAAAAGTAAATAGATAACAATTATAATCGCTAGCGTTATAAATTCATGCGCTAGCGATTTTTTGATCTTGACAAAAAGTAGCGCTCCTGGGTACAATGACGGCAATATATAAAGGCACTGAAGTAAACATAGTAGTTAGCTAACTGGTCATTTAGAAATCAGACGGAAGCTGTAAGTCTGACAAGGTTAGCCGACGAATTACACTTACGGAGCTTTTCATTTATGAACGGATCGTCTCGTTATCGACTAGAGAGGTAATTACTATTTGTAGGTAGTAGTTGCAATTCAAGGTGGTAACGCGGTAAATCGTCCCTGACTTCAACTAGAGGTCAGGGACTTTTTTGATCTAGAACACTTATAGGAGGATTCATAATGAACATTATCGACGAACTCGAATGGCGTGGTGCGATTAACCAAACCACTGACAAGGAAGCATTACAGAAATTAACTGAAGAAAAGAATATTGGTTTATACTGTGGAACTGATCCAACAGGAGATAGTCTTCACATCGGCCACTTGATTCCATTTATGATTCTTAAACGGTTCCAACTTGCAGGACACCACCCAGTAATCATCATCGGTGGTGGTACTGGTGCTATTGGTGATCCATCAGGCCGGAAGACTGAACGGACTCTACAAACTGAATCTCAATTGGAACACAACAAGAAGGCCCTTACCGAACAAATGAAGAAGTTGTTTGGTACTGAAAACTTTACAATCGTTGACAATTACAGTTGGTTAAAGAAGTTCACTATGATCGACTTCCTTCGTGATTTTGGGAAGCTGTTCAATGTTAATACGATGTTGAATAAGGAAGTTGTTGCTAGCCGTTTGGACTCCGGAATTTCATTTACTGAATTTACCTACCAAATTCTACAAGCGGTCGACTTCCTGCACCTTTACCAAAACAATGATGTTCAACTAGAAATCGGTGGTTCTGATCAATGGGGGAACATCACTGCGGGAATTGACTTGATTCATAAAGTCGAAGGACCAGATACTAAGGTTTACGGTTTAACTATTCCATTAATGCTTAAAGCAGATGGTACAAAGTTCGGTAAGACAGCCGGTGGAGCTATTTGGCTTGATCCAAAGAAGACATCACCATACGAATTCTACCAATTCTGGATTAACCAAGACGATCGTGATGTTGTTAAATACCTCAAGTACTTTACTTTCTTATCTAAGGAAGAAATTGAAGACTTAGCTGAAAAGGTAGAAAAGGAACCTTGGAAGCGTGAAGCTCAACGCCGCTTAGCAGAAGAAGTAACTAAGTTCGTTCACGGTGAAGAAGGATTAGCCGAAGCACAACGAATTACTAAGGCATTGTTCTCTGGGGACGTTGCAGACTTAACTACTGATGAAATTGAAGAAGGATTTAAGAATGTTCCTTCTGCTGAAGTAAGTAATGAGAAGAAGAACATCATTCTATGGTTAGTTGACGATACCAAGATTGAACCATCTCGTCGTCAAGCACGACAAGATGTTGAAAATGGTGCTATCCATATTAATGGTGAAAAAGTGACTGATGTTGATGCTGAAATTGACCCAAATAGTCATTTTGACGGCAAGTTTGTCATCGTTCGTCGCGGGAAGAAACACTACTTCTTAGTTCGTGTAAAATAATTTTAAAATTAAATTGTTCAGGTTATAAGTGCTTTTGCCATTGTTTGGCGGGCACTTTTTGTTTTAATTAAGCAAGATGCAAACTTTATTATTGGATATTGAAATAAAGTTCGGATTAGTTAATAACAAATGATAAAGTTTTCATTTGTAGTGTTGACGCCAGAATAAAAAGAAGGTATAGTATAGTTCCTGTCAGGGAATGATTTAATTGCTAATAATTAATCGTTATTCTATCAATAAAAGTATTGACTCTTCCTTGGCAAGATGATATATTATAAAAGTTGCTTATGAGCGATGTCTCATCAATCAATTTGAAAATTCTTCAAATTAGTTCTTGACATTGATAATGAGCTTCTGATATAATTAAATTGTTAGTCGACTATTGTTGCTGACTAAAGTAGGCCTTTGAAAACTGAACAAAGTTTCGACGAATCAAATGTGTAGGGTCTTCAATCATTATGATTTGAAGCAAAACATTTGCGAAGTCAATTCGCTTAATTAATTTGAATTAGAGCTATTCAAGTTCTTATATTTTATATGAGAGTCTGATCCTGGCTCAGGATGAACGCCGGCGGTGTGCCTAATACATGCAAGTCGAGCGCACTGGCCCAACTGATATGACGTGCTTGCACTGATTTGACGTTGGATTCCCAGTGAGCGGCGGACGGGTGAGTAAC
>JAHLFK010000034.1 GCA_018883805.1 Candidatus Limosilactobacillus merdavium
GAAGTTATGGACGCTACTGAAAACCCTAAGGCTATCTTCGAACACTGTCTTCCAGCATTCCACAACCTTGACACTGAAGTAGGTAAGGAAATCTACAAGAAGTTCGGTCTTAAGGAAATGGAAGTTACTGACGAAGTATTCGAAAGCAAGAACTCTGTTGTATTCCGTGAAGCTGAAAACCGTATGCACACCATCAAGGCTGTTATGGTTGCAACTTTAGGTGAACACAACTAAGGAGGGCTCCTGAATGGCTAAAGTAGTTGTTGCCTTGGGTGGTAACGCCCTTGGTAAGTCCCCCGAAGAACAGTTAAAGTTAGTTAAGAATACTGCTTCTTCATTAATTGGTTTGATTGACGCTGGTAACCAAGTAGTTATCAGTCACGGAAATGGTCCACAAGTTGGTGCTATTAACCTTGGTATGAACTTCGCTGCTGAAAATGGTAAGACTGCTGCCTTCCCATTCCCAGAATGTGGTGCCATGAGTCAAGGTTACATTGGTTACCACTTACAACAAAGTTTGCAAAACGAATTGCACCGTCGTTGGATGAACAAGAATGTAGCAACTGTTGTTACTCAAATCGCTGTTGATCCAAAG
Source organism: Candidatus Limosilactobacillus merdavium (assembly GCA_018883805.1). Lineage (GTDB taxonomy): Bacteria > Bacillota > Bacilli > Lactobacillales > Lactobacillaceae > Limosilactobacillus > Limosilactobacillus merdavium. The sequence goes on from JAHLFK010000034.1 coordinate 596, forward strand.
GACCCAGCATTCCAAAACCCTTCCAAGCCTGTTGGTGATTTCTACACTAAGGAACAAGCTGAACAGATTGAAAAGGAAAAGGGTTACACATTTAAGGAAGATGCGGGTCGTGGATACCGTCAAGTTGTTCCTTCTCCACTTCCACAGAAGATTATGGAATTGAACAGTATCAAGACATTGATTGAAGCCGGCGATCTTGTTATTGCTGGTGGTGGTGGCGGTGTTCCCGTTATCATGACTGACGATGGCTTACAAGGTGTTCCTGCGGTTATCGATAAGGACCGTTCAAGTGCTTTGCTTGCTGACAAGATTGATGCTGATACATTAATCATCTTAACTGCTGTTGATTACGTATTCGTAAACTACGGTAAACCAGACGAAAAGGCTTTGAAGACATTAAATGTTGCCGAAGCACAAAAGTACATGGATGAAAAGCAATTTGCTGCTGGTAGTATGCTTCCTAAGATTGAAGCTTGCTTATCCTTCGTTGAAGGTCACTCAGAGCGGAAAGCTTTGATTACATCACTTAACGGCTTGGACGATGCCCTTGCTGGTAAGGTTGGTACTGTTATCAGTGACAACTAAATAAGTGTTTCTCTCAAAAAGAGCTGCTCAGGAATTTCCTGAACAGCTCTTTTTTTAATTATCTTCATCTGATTTAGTGCTAATTGTTACATTAGTAGACTGATCTTCGTTATATCTGGCTAATAAAATTTGTTGATCCTTGTCCTTGATAACATTTTTAAGATCTTCATCAGTCTTTAATTCAGGTTTTTCTTTCATAATCTTATCTAAGACTTCATCAGAAAAACTAAATTCAGGTTTAACTTTAGTATCGCCATTGAGTACGGCAATTGTCTCGTCGTAGTCTAAGACCTTCAAATCCCATGCTGAACGGTCTGCATCGGGTTGATGAAGGACATTTGAATCATTTTTCAAATCTTCTCTGAAGCCATTCTCATCATACTTATAACCATCATCTGCCATTATGATTACTCCCTTCAATTCACGCTGGTAATTATACCATGAATGAAGAAGACGATTGAAAGATATATATACCCAGCTTTTGGCAGCAAAAAAACACATCTGATATTCAAATCTCGAATATTAGATGTGTTTATTATTAGTTATTCGCTTGCTTTTTCCGATGTGGACGAACATTGATTGCACAAACAGCTACGATAACTAAGATTGAACCAATGATGTCAGCGCTGGTTAAGTGCAAGTGGAAAATTACCACTGAACCAACAGTTGCTGATAAAGGTTCAAAAGCATCCATTAAACTAAATGTTGTTGCATCGATGTATCGTAATGAATTATTAGCGAGGTAGAATGGGATAATCGTACCAATGATGAGGATGCTAGCACAGTCGATCCACACACTAGGAACATTTGGAATTGCTGGTTGCTTTGGGTGAATTGCTAATAAAACAATCCCAGCGAAGAGTAACCCCCAAGCTGTTACATCAAGCGCAGGAACTCGACCACTTTGCAACATCTTTTGTGGTATAAGAGTATTTGTTGCGACTCCAATAGCTGAGATGAACCCCCAGAAAAGGACTGCTGGAGTCACGGCCAAATGGTTGAAACGGCCATGAGTAGCAATGATGAACACTCCCAGAAAGGCAATAATTGCACAGATGATTTCAATTCGCCGTGGTGGTTCGTGACGGAATACTGCTAGGTAGGCAATGATGAAGAACGGACCGACGAATTGAAGGATTGTCGCAATGGAAGCATTTCCTTCTTGAACAGCCATGAAATAGGCATATTGGACCGGAACTAGCCCGATTACCCCATATGCAAAGATGACCCAAGTATCATGAAGATTATGGAAAATTGCGAAGGGGTGGTTACCCATCAACCTACTAATTACTAACATGATTAGCCCACCAAAAATAAGCCGCCACTGAGTTAGCCACAGTGACGTAATCGATGAACTAACATTAAAGAGTGCCTTAGCGAATAAGCCAGAAATCCCCCAAAAAGTAGTTGCGGTAATTACCATGGCGAGGCCAAGGGCTTTTTTATTTGAATTCATAACTAACGTACCCTTTCATAAAAATGCACACGTTGCCATTTTAACATGAATTATTTATTAGATTCGAAGAAAAAGTTGTTGTTAGTTATTATTAGTAACATTTGATTGACCTGACATAGAATGGTTATCGGGGTTCTTTTTTGAATAAAGTAATTTAACATTATGAACATCCGTACTCTGAATTGGATAGTTAGATCCACTAGGCTGCATTACTGAGACATCATTCGTATGGTGCAAGCCGATCGCATGACCAAGCTCGTGCTCTGCTGTATTAATAATTCTTCGTTGTGAGTAGCCATAAAGAGGATCTAATAAATAAGCCTCGTTCAGTTCAACCCTAACGTAAATAAAATTGTCATTACCAGAATTAATGTTTGCTTCGGTTAAGCCAGCAGCACCATCCTTATCATCATTGATTGTTGTAAAAAGAATATTAGCTTTTTTCTGGTTTTTAATTACATGGAAGGTAAAAGCTCCCGTATTATTCCATGCCTTGATTGCTGATTTTGCGGCACTGCGCAAGACTGGATCCTTAATATCAATGTAGATTGTCGCTGAATTAGTTGGCCATTTCCCAATAGGTTTTGAGTAAGTAGCTTGTTTCTTAGTTGTTTTTTGCGAATTATCTTTTGCTAGTTTTGGTTTAGCTTTCTTTTTCCCAGTAACCTGGTTAATGATATTTTGTGTCTGGATCTGAGTTTCATGAATAAAGACATTGACACCAGAATTAACTGTTTCGTTATTCTGATAAAGAGCGATTCCAGAAACGAAAATAAAAAGGTAGATTAAGGGGAGAAAGAATTTCCTATTTTTTAACATAGTTGCGCCCCTCCATAAAGTGAATTCTAATTAACTTCCAGATTGTTGTCTATGATTTTGCATGAACTTTGGCTACTGTTTTGCGGTAAAATGTTATTAGAAAATATTGCGAGGGGGAATCGAACATGGTAGCGGCATTCAAACTCCATGTTGAGTTCAGTTGGGGCGAAAAGAGAGATTACCTATTAGCAAACGATGTTGAACCAGGATTGGAGCATCGTTATCAAACAAGAGAGAATTGGCAAGAAGTAATGCGGGATGCTTTAATTAATGTTCCTGTTGGGCCGTACATTAAGGACAATCGTGTAATTCCACCGATTGCCACTGCTAAAGTGATTGATGTGGTGGCATGTGAAAGTGTTGATCCACAATTACAACGAACCAGAAGTCAATTTATTATGGCAGCAGTATGGAAAAAACAATCAAATGAGCAAGATTACAATTTTATGCATCATGACTACCCATATTGGTCACAACGACAAATTAAAGCCGATGTAGATTATTGGAATAATGGAAATAAGCATCCATTTATTAATTTAATTACTAAATGGCGGGTATATTTGCAAAAGCATCGTCACTAGTCTAGTTACGATTGCAATTAATAAAACAGTTGACTAATCGACTGTCACCGTGTATATTATTATTGTTATCTTATTGGGCATTCGCCAAACTGGTAAGGCAGTGGACTCTGAATCCATAATTTACTGGTTCGAGACCAGTATGCCCAATCTTGTAAAGGTTCCGTTTTATCGGAGCCTTTTTTGTTTGCATTGTTTTAAGAGTGATGTCATTGTTGGTATAATGTTTGTAAATATCGAAGGGAATAGAAAATGGCAAGTAATTCTGATTCAATTTACTATGTATTAACAAAAATTAAACACCATCCAGAATTGATCGTTGGTGAAAAGACGCAATATATCAATACAATTTCTTTTTATATTAAGGATTCACTAAAAATCGCGGATGCTTCATTTTACTTTCCAGACAATCAACTGATGGTTAACCGTCTTTCAAATGACTTTGTGGCCAAAAATGGTGATTTACTGGAAGAATCTTTTGCCAAAACGCGGCAACCAGAGAAGAATTACCACGATGTGTGGGCAACGACTTCTCATGTACCGAAAATGAAAGTTTACCTATTAGAATTATCGTTTGAATAAATGCTGAATTAGTGAGGAGAAAAATGACCCTAATCATCTCAACGTTTGTGCTTATTGCTGCAGCGGTTGTCGCTAGTATTATTCATGCACTAATACCACGATTTTCAATTAACTATGTCAGTATGGTGATTGGTGCAATTATCGCTCTAATTGGTCCATTAAATAAAATGGTGGCGCCTTTTCATTCGGAAGTATTTATGTATGTAGTTGCTCCCTTAATCTATTTTGAAGGACAAGCTACTAGGTTAAACCAGATTCGTCATTCAATTTGGAAGATTATATGGACAGCGGTTATCCTTGTTATTATATTAATGATAACTTCAGGAACAGTATTGAGTTTGCTTGGTGTTCCAATAGCTCTAGCTTTTCTAATGGCTGCGCTAAGTACACCAACAGATGCCACCGCAACTGAAGCTGTCTCAGAAGGACTAATCATTCCGGAAACTCAAGAGCCCTTTTTAAAAATGGAATCCCTGTTTAATGATGCGAGTGGGATTATTCTTATTAGTGCGACTGCATTATGGGTCGAACAGGGGCGGTTTGATTATCAAAGAACGATTAGCGGCTTTTTATATTCTGCACTTGGCGGCATAATTATCGGGGTAGCTTTTGCCTTAATTATGATTAATTTTCGGCGAAGTTTGTACCGCCTAAATTATTGGCTAGCTAATGCACAGAACATGCTGTTTATTATTACGCCCTTTGTGATTTACTTTATTGCTGAAGAACTACATGTTTCAGGAATCATTGCGGTCGTTTGTGCGGGAATAATGCAAAATAGCGAAAGTGCAAGTAGTCGGTTTGCCCATCCTCGGCAATTCCATACGGGGATGATTTTAATTAACTTACTAAACGAGCTATTAAATAACTTTGTCTTTGTTATTTTAGGAATATTAATTATTCGAATCATTCGGGACGATATTATCAATCAGAACGCAGGATTCGAATGGATTTGGATTGGGGTAGTTCTATACCTAATCAACCTTGTGATTCGTTACCTCTTTGGTAGAGGATATAAGATGGGAAATCGTGGAAGTTGGATTTATGCTCTTGGTGGAGTACGCGGAGCAGTAACACTAGCATTAGTATTTGCTATTGCAGATAATGTTACGGGAAATCAATTCCAGGAAATTATTTTGATTGAAGCATTGATGGTTATTCTTAGTATGCTAATTCCGACAATTGTTTTTCCCTTCATTCTAGAACACGATATTTCTAAAAAGGAAATTGCACGGCGAACTAATAAGCTGAAACAGAATATGGTAGAAGAGGGCCTAAAAGCTGTACAAAATATCTACCTTCCAGAACGGGTAAAGAACAGTGTTTGTTATGATCTGCGTGATCAACAGGCCGAAAACACATTGCGTGACTTTTGGCGCCATTGGCTTTACTCAAGTAAGTATCCTGAATTAACTGCTGAGGAACTTGAACTTGAGCAACGGGCACTTCGTTGGGCATTTGAAGCTGAGCGTAATTATCTCGATATGGTGTCGCAGCGTGAAAATATGTGAGAATACGTTTTCCAACTTTATAATGACGTCCTTTTAGCTGAATCAATTTTACTGACTTCACGAAGGAACGCCGACTAAGTAAAGATTGACAATCAAAGAGAAAATCTGTATACTTCTCTTGTATTGTTATTGCCCGCTGGTCAAATTGGTTAAGACGTCGCCCTCTCAAGGCGGAGTTACGGGTTCGATCCCCGTGCGGGTGATTTTTTATACTTTCATTTAATTCTGTTTAATCATAAATGCTTGATATATCAACGTTTTGAAAATTAGATAGAACTAAATATAACTGCTCGTTATTAATTTTTGAGTCAAATTTGAGTCAAAAAAAAATAATTAAGTCAGCACAGAACGGTCACCTTTTTGTTAGGTGGCCTTTTTGTTTTAAATTTATTGTCATTTATTTTTGAAATATTTTTTACTTAACCTCCCTGGTGGTCGTTTTTGCTAGTATAAAGTTAAATACTTCAAGGAGGTCATATATTATGACAAGTGCTGAAAAGAAGAATATTGATCCGATTGCTGTTTCCCGTCAAGCTGCCAAAAGGGT
>JAHLFK010000035.1 GCA_018883805.1 Candidatus Limosilactobacillus merdavium
ATTTAAGTGCGTCATTTGACGGACATCCTTTCATATAGGTTTGGTTCACTTAATATGATACCTGATGTCACGCCGAATGGCGTTTTTTATTTACCACCAACTGGGTGGCTAACTTCATTCTATAATCTACCCTAATTTATGCCGGAGCATCAAAGAATAATTTTGTTAAAAATTTAATTGAGCTTGGTTTGCTAAATGTAATATAATAGGAATGTTCGAACACACGTTCAAGGAAGGAGGGACAGCCATGAATCAAAATGATGTCATTCAGTATATCCAGCAACAATTTGGTGTTCGCCCAAATTACCAATTGGCGCGGCAATGGAATGCTTGTGTTTTTGCCTCACCAATTTCCGGAAAATGGTTTGCCCTCCTTATTCAACCACCAACACAACCAACTTTATCTTATTTAGAGATTAATTGTGGTGAAATATTAGCTCACCGTTATCAGCAACCGCCTTTTTCACCAGCAAAACGGATGAAAAAAGTGGGGTGGGTTAGAGTAACGATTAACAGTGAGACCCCTCGTCAAAAAGTTGAACAAGCATTAACGGACGCTTTTCAAGTTTCATTAAAGGATAACAATGAAGATTCGCGGACTGAGCAACTAATATATGTACCGCCAGTCCATCATAAAGTGGTGTACCATGATCAACCGCTATCATTTGGTAGTCGACCGATTCCGTTTGCCAAACCTCGGCAGATCCCTAAGGCAATTCTCAAAATGAATTCCTTATATGATTACACTTTGCCACCACTCAAAGGTCGAGCAAAGAATTTTTATGTGCAAGGAAAGAGCGTTGAAAATTACCAGGATGATTATGATTACCAGGGGAACTTTCAACGATATTTCCCGGTATACCACGATATGACTACTGCCCAATTGCGGGGCTATTTTACCTGGCGGACAAAAATTCGTAATGGTGAATACGTTAAAGCACCAACATCATTTGTTTATGTTTACTTGTATGAATTGATCAATCAGATTGGTGTAGAGACACCGCTTGAGGGTTATCAGAAGTTGGTTACATTTAAACAAGACTACCAGCAGGCGGATAGCCGAATGAACGATTATCTTGAGGAATGGCTTCAAGATTATGTTATTTATTACCAGTTAGGTCCAGAGTACATTAAGAAGCATTTTGCGGATCGGATTAAGGATGACACAGCATATAATCAATTAGTTAACATTGAAGAAGTGCCGGCTAACACTGTCATGTCAGCATTGAGTTCACTATCATCGTATCAGCTCGATCACTGCCCATTGATGAAGCACGATCCACAGTTACTAGCAGAAATCGTAAAAGCAGTTTGGCAACGATTGCTGTCACTGAAAGATGAGGATATTTGTAAGAACTATCTCGGTTGGCAAGGTGAAATGACGAACCGACCATTTGCTAATGCGGTTTTTTATGATCGTAAGGTTAACCAACACTTTACGTGCAAGATAGATGATCAGTGCTATTACGATTATCGAAATGGTAAGTGGGTTTATCATTATTACCTTCCTGCAAAACGCCGGTCACAAAAGATTGGTAGTTTGCTGCATGAAATTGACCGGCTTGTTCGCCAATCATTCCATCTTGGACGACAACTAAAGCCGCGTCCGATCAGGGAGAAGATTTTAGCAGAGATTAAGCCAGGAATTATTGAGGCACAACGACGGATCGAAGAAGCTCGCAGACCAAAGATTAAAATTGATCTTAGTAATCTTAACCAGATTCGTGCGGATGCATCGGTAACTCGAGAAAGTTTACTTACTGATGAAGAACGTGAAGCTGAACGAGAAGAAGCCGCAAGTGAAGCAGTAGAAAGCCAAGTATCAGAATCCACTCAAGAATCCGAACAGGAAAATTCACAAGATAATGAATTCGATCTTTCGCAAGATGAACTATACCTGTTAAGAAAATTATTAGCTGGTGAAGAGTGGCAAACTTACTTTAAGCAACACCACTTAATGGTTAATATTGTTGTAGATAGTATTAACGATAAGCTGTTTGATGAAATTGGCGATACAGTGATTGAATTTGATGATCAGGATCAACCACAATTGATTGAAGATTATCGTGAAGACGTTAAAGAATTAATTGAGTAAAGGAGGACAAATGATGCCAGAAAAACGAAAACGAGTACCTAAACGAATTGCACAAACAATCCTAAATTCGCTTAAGGGCGGGGTTGTTCCCCGGATTGGCCTTCCGTATATTACCGTTGGTTGTAAAGACGAAATTGCAGCCCTATTGCATGATGTTGATATTATTTCTGAGGGTGGTGCATCATTTCGTTTTATCGTGGGACGCTATGGCTCTGGTAAGAGTTTTCTCTTACAAACGATCCGAAATTATGTAATGGATAAGGGATTTATTGTAGTTGACGGTGATCTTTCTCCAGAACGACGGCTTCATGGGAATAATGGACAAGGCTTGGCCACGTACCGTGAGCTAATTCAAAATCTGTCGACTAAAACCCGGCCCGAAGGAGGAGCACTAAACCTTGTTCTTGACCGGTGGATTAGCTCCGTCCAGGCGAAAGTAGCGAGTGAACAGGGTATTTCACCCGATGATCCAGGCTTTTCGAAGGCTGTTGATCAGGAAATCTACAAGGTAATTACATCGCTAAACGAACTCGTTCACGGGTTTGATTTTGCTAAATTATTGAATATGTATTACCAGGCATATGTTAATGATGATCAAGAAACCAAAGCTAAAGTAACAAAGTGGTTCCGGGGAGAATATGATCGGAAGACCGATGCGAAGAAGGAACTTGGCGTTAATATCATTATTACCGATGACGATTGGTATGAATATTTAAAGCTGTTTGCTTCATTCTTCCGTCAAGCTGGTTACCAAGGAATGATGATCATGATTGACGAACTGGTTAATATTTATAAAATCCCGAATAGTATTAGTCGCCAATATAACTACGAAAAGATTTTGACGATGTACAACGATACCCTCCAAGGGAAGGCTAAATATTTGGGGATTATTATGTGTGGAACGCCCCAAGCAATTGAGGATCGCCGGCGTGGTGTATATAGCTATGAAGCGCTCCGGTCACGGTTGGCTGAAGGTAAGTTTGCTCAAGAAGGTGCCCGTGATATGTACGCACCGGTGATTAAACTTGAACCGTTAACTGCTGAAGAGATGCTAGTGTTAACTGAAAAGTTAGCGGATATGCATGCTAACTTATATGGGTATGAACGTTCAATTACGGAAGATGACCTTGCCACATTTATTAAGATCGAATATGGACGAATCGGAGCGAGTGCCAATATAACCCCCCGTGAGGTTATCCGTGACTTTATTGAACTACTAGACATCTTATGGCAAAACCCACAAACCGATATTAAAACTTTGCTGGAGTCAGATAAGTTTAACTACAACCAATCTGACGCTGTCTCAAATGACACCAATGATGGTTTTGCAGAATTTAGGATCTAGGGTAAACATAATTGAAATTCTACATGGAAGGGAGTGAAAACCCATGGATGTTTTTTCGCGGTATGCTCCGTTCATTCAAGACTATATCTATAGCCAAGGGTGGCGAAGTCTCCGGGCAATTCAACAAGCAGCGGGAGAGGCCATTTTTAATGGTGATGAAAATGTTTTACTTTCTGCGCCGACTGCTTCGGGGAAAACTGAAGCGGCCTTTTTCCCAATCTTGACATTGATGAGCGAAGAGCCGCCTTCTTCGGTTGGTTGCTTGTATATAGCACCACTAAAGGCATTGATCAACGATCAGTACCAGCGATTGAGCAGTTTATGTCATGATCCAGGAATCCCAGTTTGGCGTTGGCATGGTGACGTAGCACAATCACAAAAACGGAAGCTCCTCCGTCACCCATCTGGTGTATTGCAAATTACTCCTGAATCCTTGGAGTCATTGATGTTGAATAAGCATATGGATATTCCGAGCTTGTTTGGTGATCTGCGCTTTATCGTGATTGATGAAATTCACTCAATGCTACGAGGAGATCGTGGTGGTCAAACGTTTTGTTTAATTGAACGCCTAGCCAAATTAGCAGGGTACCATCCACGAAGAATCGGGCTTTCAGCAACTATTGGCGATCCGCGAGCGGCTGGACAATTGTTATCAGCTGGAACAGATAAGGGAACGGTTATTCCTAAGATTGCGGATACTCACGAAGTTTGGCGACTATCGATGGAACATTTCTATAAGGATCCAGTTCAGGCTGGGGATGACGCTCATGAACGCGATGCTCAACCAGTATTGGAAAAGGCCACTGATAAGGCACCAACAATGGCTGATCCAGGGCTAGCTTATGTCTTTGAGCATACCCGAGGAAAGAAATGTTTGGTCTTTACTAACAGTCGTGAAGAATGTGAGGCAGTTTGTCAGGCGTTGCGGGCTTACTGTGAAGCAAATCATGAACCAGATCGCTTTATGATTCATCACGGGAATCTTTCTACTGCTTTTCGGCAAACAGCTGAAGAGGCAATGAAAGATGATAATTCTTTGATGACAACTTGCGCGACCGCTACTTTGGAACTTGGAATTGATATTGGTCGATTAGAGCGTGCCTTTCAAATTGATGCCCCATTTACTGTTTCAGGATTCTTACAACGGATGGGAAGAACAGGACGACGTGGTGATCCGCCAGAAATGTGGTTTGTGATGCGTGAAGAGCATCCGGAATCACGTGCAATGTTACCAGAGTTAATTCCGTGGCCGTTAATTCAAGGGATTGCACTAGTTCAACTGTATTTGGAAGAACGTTTTGTGGAATCGCCACGAACGGGAAGACTGCCATATAGTTTGCTTTACCATCAGACAATGAGTACGTTAGCTTCTAATGGTGAAATGACACCGGCAGAATTAGCATCAAGAGTATTAACGCTTTCCTATTTCCATAATATTAGCCAAGATGATTATCGGGTCTTACTCCGCCACTTAATTAAGATTGACCATATTCAACAGACTGAAAATGGTGGTTTAATTGTCGGCCTTGCTGGAGAAAGGGTAGTTAATAACTTTAAGTTTTATGCGGTATTTCAAGAAAACGAAGAGTTTAGTGTCCACTCCGGCTCCGAAGAATTAGGGACAATTGTTAAGCCGCCACCGGTTGGCGATAAAATAGCGATTGCCGGTCGTGTTTGGGTAGTCGAAGATGTGGATCATCAACGTCATCAAGTATACTGTCATGAAGTTAAGGGACGAATCCCGGCGTACTTTGGGGATGTTGCGGGTGATATTCATCCGCGGATTCTTGAACGAATGCAAAAGGTTCTTGCTGAAGATAAGCACTATCCATACTTAATGAAAAATGCTTCAGCGCGATTACGTGAAGTACGAGAAACTGCCCGAGCTGCGGGGATGTTAGATAAGTCACTAATTAATCTTGGTGGGAAGATGTGGTGCTTCTTCCCATGGACAGGAACATACTCATTCCTCGCTATGGAACGATTGCTTCGATTGAAATGCGCTGATCGATTGGGCTTGCGTGGGTTTAACTCAGTTCGTCCTTACTATATGGAATTTTCTATGGATGCTAGCGAAGACGAATTCTTCCAAATTATTAAAGAGGAAGCCGCAAAGGACTTTGATCCGATTGATTTAGTATTTGAAAATGAAGTACCAGTATTTGATAAGTATGATCAATATATCCCAGATGAATTAATCAAGAAGGGTTTTGCTAGGGGCGTTTTGGACATTAAAGAGATGCGTCGCTGTGTAAGAAGGTTAGTTCGTCAATATCGGAAGAATGTAGATCAGGATTAGATGAAAAGACTCCCAACGTCGCAAAATTGCACGTTGAGAGCCTTTTTTCATTTATGGAAGTTTTATGAGAGCGGCAACGCCCATTCCGCCACCGACGCAGAGTGAAGCGATACCCGTTTGCTTTTTAAGATCTTGCATTTCATGGACAAGGGTGACCACAATCCGTGCGCCAGAACAACCAACTGGATGACCAAGAGCAATCGCCCCACCACGGGGGTTAACTTTCTGCTCGTCAAGCTTTAAGAGTTGCTCACAAGCAATTGACTGGCCAGCAAAGGCTTCATTCAGTTCAAATACATCAACTTGATCTTTATTCATGCCTGTTTGCTTGAATAACTTGCTAATTGCGTAGTATGGGCCAAGTCCCATTACTGCAGGATCAAGGCCAACTGTTGTTGAAGCCTGCCATTCTGCAAGTGGGTGAAGGTGATATTGGTTGACAGCTGATTCGCTTGCCAGGACTACTGCCGCTGCACCATCGTTTAGTCCAGAGGCATTTCCAGCAGTGACTGATCCATCCTTCTTGAAAGCTGGCTTTAATCCTTGAAGTGCCGCAAGGGAAGTATTGGCTCGTGGCGCCTCATCAGTATCAATTTCAGTTTCTTGATGGTGGACAGTAACGCTTACTGGAGTGATTTCATCATCAAAAAGGTGATTTTCCTGTGCTTTAACAGCTTTTTGGTGACTGTGAAGAGCAAATTCATCTTGTTGATAGCGGGCAATATGATAACGCTCATTAACGTTTTCAGCAGTGATTCCCATTGGGTAACCGCCCCAAACATCTTTAAGAGCATCATTTTGCATCGTATCAACTAGTTCACCGTTACCAAATTTATAACCGTGGCGAGCATTTAGTAAAACGTATGGTGCACGGGACATGCTTTCCATACCACCAGCAACAATCAGTTGAGCTTGCTGAGACTGAATTAAGGAAACGCCAAGGTTAATGCTAGAGAGTCCAGAACCACAAACGTCATTGATTGTGATTGCTGGAATTGATTGATCGAGGCCAGCAGCAATTGCAGCCTGGCGAGCAGGATTCTGCCCAGCACCGGCCTGAATGACATTACCCATTAAAACCTGGTCAACTTTTTCTGCCGGAATACCTGACTTGTTCACTGCATCTTTAATGACAGTCGCGCCTAATTCAACAGCAGATTTTGATGAAAGTGCACCACCAAACTTACCGATTGGTGTTCGTTGTGCCGCAACAATAAAAACTTTTTCCATCAATTATTTCTCCCCAAAAATAAAATTTACTGTACCAGTTTAGCGAGTAATCTTAATCGTCGCAAGCTTTTAATCCTGACTTTGTGAAATATTAAGCTTATCTAAAAGATCTGGATCAATTTGCCGATCGCGGTAATAAAATTTTTGGTCATGTTCAGAAATATGACGGGAAACTTTAGCAGGAACGCCCATTGCAACAACATTAGCGGGGATGTCACGTGTTACCACTGCGCCAGCACCAATCACGGAATTATCACCAATCGTAACGCCAGGCAAAATAACTACACCGGCACCAAGCCAACAATTCTTACCGATTGTAATTGGTAAGTTGTATTGGTAACCGTGCTTTCGTAGTTCTGGGAGAATCGGGTGGGCTGCTGAAGACATAGTGACGTTAGGACCAATCATTGTATGATCACCGATTGTAACGTAGGTATCGTCAGCAATTGTAAGATTAAAATTGGCGTAAACATGATTACCTAGTTTAATATGGTGACCACCCCAGTTAGCATGGAAGGGTGGCTCGATGTAGCAGCCTTCGCCGACTTCAGCGAACATCTCTTTTAACAATTGTTGTCGTTTCTCGGACTCTGTTGGCAATGTTCGATTATATTCATACATTGGCAACATTGCCTGAGTCTGCTTTTTGAGAATCTCAGGATCTTCTGGTTGGTAAATTTCACCTGAATGTAATTTGGACTCTTCTGACATGGCTGACTCCTTTATAAACCGTTATTTAAATTTCTTTCAATGCATCATCAATTGGTGTATCACCATTACGCATCATGATGACATGGCCAATTGTGTTGTCGTATTTAAGCGTATCAGCCAAAACTTTAGCAACGTCAGGAATAGTATTGGTGGTGTCATCACCTTCACCTAAAGTAACCTTGTTTGTTGCTGGCTTTTCGGTTAATGTGGCCGGTTGAACGATTGTATAGTCGAGATTGGTATTATGAATCAGATAATTATCCGCAAAGAACTTAGCAATATTGTAGTCAGTAATTGCGGCTAATGCTTCATACTTAGCCCATTTCTCTGGTTGTAGAGCATACATCGAACTCAGCATAATGTAACGTTTAATGCCATCTTCTTCTGCTGCTTGCATTGTCTTGACAGCACCCATAGCGTCGGTTTGTAAAAGATCCTTTCCTCGAGAGCCGGCAACGAAGTAAACTGCATCGCTGCCATTCATTAACTTGGCAATCTCAGTGACAGGGGCATGGAGATCAAGATCCACTGGAGTGACATTATCGAGCTTAATAACATTTTCAGGGTGACGGGCACCAGCAATGACTTCATTTCCGTTGTTAACCAAATTTTTGATTAATTCAGTAGCAACTTGTCCGGAACCACCGGCAACAAATACTTTACTCATAATAATTCCTCCTCGTTGATATAACAGTTTTTCACTTACATTTATAATTTTAACTGATATTAAATAAGCAGCAAAGCAAAAGCGTCTGACGGATTAATAGACGATTGAGAGAAAAGTGAGTTATGATTGAAGTATAGTAGTCACTCAAAAGATTATTAACAAAGAAGGGATTATTGTGACAGAAGAACATCATTTGACTGCGGATATGATCAGTCAATACCAAAAGACATTTCATGACCGTAAGGATGCCGATGTAATTGCACGGGCAATCCAAAAGAACGGGATTAAGAATGCTAGTGAAGATCCAGCAGCTAGTCAACGTCTTCACCGGGCATTTTCATATGAAATTAAGACGGGAAAGCCAAGTAACCAACGTCATAGTGGTCGGTGCTGGTCATTTGCAACGCTCAATACTTTACGTCACAAGTTTGCACAAAAGTATAATTTTAAGGATTTTGAGTTATCTCAAAATTACCTCTTCTTCTGGGACCGGATTGAACGGGCAAACATGTACTTCCAAAAGATTATTGAAACTGCCAAGAAGCCACTCCACGATCGGACAGTTGACTTCTATCTGAGTTTTGCATTGAACGATGGTGGTCAATGGGCAAACGCCGCCTCAATTATTGAAAAGTATGGGGTTGTTCCTGAATACGCAATGCCAGATACTCACAATACCCGGGACACTACCGATGTTGCTGAGGTAATGAACTACCTTATGCGCAAAGATGCACTGGAACTGCGGAAAATGGTTAATGATGGGGCAAGCGAAGACGATCTTAATGCAGCCCAACAACGAATGATGGCAGATGTTTATAAGATTGCTGCTTATTCATTTGGTGAACCACCTACAAAGTTTGATCTTGAATTCCGCGATGATGATAAGAAATTCCACCAAGTTCTGGGATTGACACCATTAAAGTTCTACCGGGAATACTTTGACACTAACTTGAATGATTATGTTGTTGTTACTAATGCACCAGATCATGAGTACAACAAGGTTTATGCAATGCCAACTCAAGACAGTGTTGCCGGGGGAATTCCAATTAAGTTTGTGAATGTTCCATTCAAGTACTTACAAGAAACTGCCATGAAACAATTGAAGGCAGGGGAAACTGTTTGGGTTGGTAACGATGTCCTCCAACAAATGGACCGGAAACGTGGCTTAATGGATGCCAAATTATTCCGGCGGGCAGAATTGCTTGATGTTGACTTTACCATGAACAAGAAGGATCGTCTTGAATCAAAGCAAGCAATGGTTTCTCATGCCATGACATTAACTGGCTTTGACTTACAAAATGGCGAACCAAGCCGGTGGAAGATTGAAAATAGTTGGGGCAAGGACAACGGTGAGAATGGTTACTTTGTAATGACCCAAGATTGGTTTGAAGAATACACCTACGAAGCGGTTATTAATAAGAAGTACCTCAGCGATGACCTTAAGCAACTAGCTGAAACCGAACCAATTACCTTAACCGCCTGGGATTCATTACAATAAAATTGAGCTTTTTGATAGGCACTTTAACAGTGAATTATCAATGGCAGTAGAAAAAACAGGTCAAGGAGGATTATCCTCAAGACCTGTTTTTATATTGAGAGAATTCTAAGACAGTAGTATATTAATATTAAAATTTGATGAGAAAGAGGATGGGAGAGTAGTGGCTAAGGAGAAAAAAGAAACAATCTTTACGAAGGATGTTGTTTTAGTAATGGCGGCTTCGTTCTTCTTTATTTTTAGTAACATGTATTGTAATCCGCTGATCAATGGTTATGCTCAGGAATTAGGAGCCTCAAGTGCTTTCGCCGGAATTATTGTGGGGATGATGAGTATTGTTGCGATGTTTCTTCGTCCAGTAGCGGGAAACATGACGGATCATTTTTCAAAGTATACGCTAGCGTTTCTCGGTGGTGTTTTAAGCTTTATTGGGGTTATGGGTTATGTTATTACCCCCAATAGCGGCCTGCTCTTATTCTTTCGACTAATTAACGGGTTAGGGTATGTTCTTTGTACGGTTTGTATGACAACCTGGTTATCGTATTTAGTCCCATTTAATCATGTCGGTGAAGCAATGAGTTTCTACGGGTTAATGAATGCTTTGGCGATGGCTTTTGCACCAGCGGTATCGATCAACCTTTACCGCGTGATCGGTTACCGATATGCAATCATTATTTCTGCATTAGCATCATTAATGATGATTATTACTGTGCAGTTTATTGATAATAAAGCTAAGCCAGCTCCACAACCGGAAAAGGAAAAGACTAAGGGCTTCCATCTGAAAATTATTCAGAAGGATTCGTTGCCAATTGCCTTCTTGACTGCGTTGTTTGCTATTCCATACTTTGCAACTCAGGCAGATATTGTTACCTATACGGAGCAACGTCATTTGCCAGTTGCAGTTGGCTCTTACTTCTTGATTTATGCGGTTGTTTTGTTGGGGATTCGGCTTTTCTTGCGGAACCAATTTGATACGGTTAGGTTCGGGCCATGGCTGATTATTAGTACAATTGCAACGGTCTTTTACTTAATTATGTTGGCAGTAATGCATACTAACTTTGAAATGGCTCTTGCAGCGGCGGGAATGGCCTTTGGATACGGATTGATTTATTCGGTTTGCCAGTCAACGGCGATGATGTTGGCACCTTCTAATGAACGAGGTTTGGCAAGTTCAACATTCTTCTTGGGGTTGGATGTTGGGATGACCCTCGGACCTGTTCTTGGTGGGGTTATCGATTCGACAATGCCAGTAAAATGGTTCTATCCGGTAATGCTAGTAATTATTCCATTTATTTTGCTAATTTATGTATTCAATCGGCGCAAGTTAAATAGTGCGGTACAAAACCATTAAATAATAAAAAAGCTGGAAATAACTCTGAGCCTTGTTCTTAATAAGGGTTCAAGTTGATTTCCAGTTTTTTTTTACTATCAACAATTTTAGCTTGTTCCACATGAAACACATTTGATATTCTAGTCAGGTTTAACGATCTCTTGTTTCCAGTGGTGGAGGTGTTGTTTTGTGATCACACAAAGGCCATCTTCACCTAATGCCTTCATTTTATCGGTACACATAATCTTAATGTCGGGATTATCGGCAACTTGCTGTTCGCCCCAGTAATTTAAGTAACGAAGGGCGGCATAAAGATTCTCTCCTTCAGCGGTTAAACGATATTCAACGTGCGGAGGAATGGTATTGAAACTCTTCCGGTCAACAATTCCTGCATCGACAAGTTCCCGTAGCTGATCGCTAAGAACTTTGTGGGAGGTCCCTAATTGTTTTACTAATTCTCCGGTTCGGCGGGGATGACCGGCAAGAAGGTAAAGAATGACTGGTTTCCATTTACCACCAATGATTGATAGGGCATAGTCTGCACCGGTATTAAACATTTTAGCCATAAAAATCCTCCCTTCAGTACTTTCATTATATATGAAAAGAGTGAAGAGAGGAGTAGAGTTATTATTTAATTA
>JAHLFK010000036.1 GCA_018883805.1 Candidatus Limosilactobacillus merdavium
ATTGAAGTTAATGGTAAGAAGAAAAAGATCGGGATCGAAGAAATGCATATCGAAGAAGATGCTGGTAAGAACACTCACACCAGCAAGTACTCATATGTTGATTTGAACCGTCAGGGAACTCCACTGATTGAAATTGTTTCTAAGCCTGATATTGCTTCACCAGAAGAAGCAGTTGCTTACTTGGAAGCTCTTCGTCAACGGATTCAGTTTACTGGTATTTCTGACGTTAAGATGGAAGAAGGTTCCATGCGTGTTGATACCAACATTTCTATTCGTCCTGTTGGTTCTGACAAGTTTGGTACCAAGACTGAAATGAAGAACATCAACTCCTTCAACTATGTACGGAAGGCCTTGGAATTCGAACAAAAGCGGCACCAAAATGTATTGCTTTCTGGTGGTCACATTGCCCAAGAAACTCGTCGGTATGATGAAGCTACTGGTGAAACTGTTGCAATGCGTACTAAGGAAGGTTCCGATGATTACCGTTACTTCCCAGAACCAGATATTCCTGATTTGAACGTTGATCAAAAGTGGATTGATGAAATTGAATCAGAAATGCCTGAAATGCCAGGTGAACGTCGTGAACACTATGTTAAGGATCTTGGCTTAACTGATTACGATGCCATGGTCTTAACTCAGACTAAGGAAATGTCTGACTTCTTTGAAGAAGCTGTTAAGGACGGTGGCGATCCAAAGCGGGTTGCTAACTACTTAATGAACGATGTTAACTCTTACCTGAACGATAAACAGGTTGATTTACCTGACACTAAGTTGACACCAGCTAACTTAGCAGGAATGGTTAAGTTGATTGAAGACGGAACTATTTCATCCAAGATGGCTAAGAAAGTCTTCAAGGGAATTCTTGATGGTGAAGAACCAAATGCTTATGCTAAGGAACATGGTTTAGTTCAATTATCTGATCCTGCACAATTGCAACCAATCGTTGATGACGTTTTGGCTAACAACCAACAATCAATCGAAGACTTCAAGAATGGTAAGGATCGTGCTGTTGGTTACTTGATGGGTCAAATCATGAAGCAAACTCGTGGTAAGGCTAACCCACAAGTTGTTACTAAGTTATTAATGAAGTCCTTAAACGCTCAATAGTCAGGAGGAAACGATTATGCGCAAACGTGCTCGGGTAATTTATAATCCAACATCTGGTCGGGAAGCATTGCGAAGCGACCTGGTTGATATTCTGTCGATTTATGAAAAGGCCGGGTATGAAACCAGTGCATTCGCAACTACTCCGGCTCCTAACTCCGCAAAGAACGAAGCGACGCGAGCAGCTAAAGAAGGATTTGATCTGATTGTTGCAGCCGGTGGTGACGGAACTCTGAATGAGGTAGTTAACGGAATTGCCGGATTGGAACATCGACCAACTCTAGCAATCATCCCAGCAGGAACCACTAACGACTATGCTCGGGCATTACGGATTCCACGTGATGATCCGATCGCCGCTGCCAAGTTAATCTTGAAGAAGAATAAGAAATTTAAGATTGATATTGGTAAGGCTGGCGATAACTACTTTATGAACATTGCCGCTGGTGGAACCTTAACTGAATTGACTTATGATGTGCCATCACAGATGAAGTCATTATTTGGTTATGCTGCTTACTTAGCTAAGGGAGCGGAGTTATTGCCACGGATTAAGCCAGTAGAACTTTCTGTTAAGTACGACGATCAAGAATATCGAGGTACTGCTTCGATGATCTTGCTAGCTCTTACTAATTCTGTTGGTGGATTTGAGCAAATCGTTCCAGATGCATCACTTGATGATGGTAAGTTCACGATGATTATTGTTAAGAAGAGCAGCTTGATCGACATGATGAGTTTAATGGCAAAGGCTCTTCAAGGAAATCATTTGGAAGATGAACGAATCATCTATGCTAAGGCAACGGATGTTGATATTGAACCACTCCACGAGAAGGATCGCATGATGATCAACTTGGATGGTGAATATGGTGGGGATGCTCCAATGAAGTTCCACGACTTAAAACAACATCTTGAAGTTGTTGCTAACCTGGATGCAATTCCTGACGATGCCATTACTGAGTCAGAAGACTTTAAGCGAGTTGAACAAGACTTTGTTAAGGGTGTCGATGAGATTAAGGATCAGGGACACGAATAAATTGAATAAAACAAACGGTCAGCTTCTAACTGCAGAAGTTGGCCGTTTGTTTGTTATAATAAGAGAAGCTAATTACGAAAAACGGAGGAATTACTGTGAAATTAAACATTCCAGTACATAAAAACGAAGAATATCCGGCGAAGGTTGTTGACCTGACTTATGAGGGTAACGGTGTAGTCAAGATTGATGATTTCCCTGTATTTGTACCCAACGCTTTGCCAGGAGAAGAAATTACAGTCCGGATTACGAAAGTTGCCAGTCATTTTGCTTGGGGCCGGGTGATGGCATGGCAGACAAAGAGTCCAGATCGAGTAGATGTGAAGGACAAAAAGTACATTCAAACAGGAATTGCGCCACTCGGTCATTTGAAATATGACGCGCAATTGAAGTTTAAACAACATCAGATTCAAGAATTATTAGCGAAGGCGCACCTGGATGATATTGAAGTTTTGCCAACGATGGGGATGGAGAAACCATATCATTACCGGAACAAGGCTCAGGTACCAGTAAAGTTAGTTCGTGGTCAATTAGAGACCGGATTCTACAAGCGGGGTAGTCATAATCTGGTCCCAATTGAAGACTTCTACATCCAAGATCCTGAGATTGATAAGGCAATCGTTGTAGTTCGTGACTTATTACGTAAATACCACGTTACTCCTTATAATGAACAAACCGGAAAAGGTGTTATCAGGACAGTAATGGTGCGTCGTGGCTACTACAGTCATGAGGTAATAGTTGTTCTTGTTACAAATACAAAAAAATTGCCAATGCAAGAAGAAATTGTAAATGGGATCGTTGACGGTGTTCCAGAAGTAAAGAGCGTTGTTCAAAATATTAATAGCAAGCGGACTAATCGGTTGCTTGGCGATCAAAACAAAACACTCTGGGGTGCTGCAGAAATTCATGACCAACTTCTTGGTATCGACTTCACGATTTCTCCATTATCTTTCTACCAAGTTAACCCACAACAAACTGAACGCCTATACCAAGCAGCAATCGATAATGCCGGCTTAGATGGTAGTCAAACTGTAATTGATGCTTATTGTGGAATTGGTACAATCTCATTAGCAGTGGCTAAACATGCCAAGCAAGTTTATGGGGTTGAAATCGTTCCAGCAGCCATTGATGATGCTAAGCATAATGCAAAACGAAACGGTATCAAGAATGCTAAGTTCGTTGTTGGTAAAGCTGAAGAACAATTTGCTAAGTGGCAAGAAGAAGGCCTTAAACCAGATGTTGTAATCGTTGATCCACCACGTAAAGGCCTTGCTGAATCATTAATCGAAGCCACTGGCAAAATGGCACCTAAGAAAGTAATTTACGTTAGCTGTAACCCAGCTACCCTTGTCCGCGACATTCAACGCTTCGCTGACCAAGGCTATCACGTAACCAAACCAATCCAACCAGTTGATCAATTTCCTCAAACGACGCATGTTGAGAGCGTTACTGTCCTTGAACGTACAGAAAAATAGCCGATAAACGCCGGTATGACGGTATTTATAGCTGATTGAAAGTGTGAATTTTCCTTCCCAAACGATTGGAATCTGCACACTTTTTTGATTTTGGACTGGAGGGTCGAGTTCTCTATGTCCTATTTCGATAGTCGTGTGTACGGATGTCCAGTTTGGCAAGTCGTGGGTGTGATGGTAATGAAAGCTAGGCTAAAGGTTGAGATAACGATGTTTGTGGCTGATGCGAAAACATGCAGATATAGTGCTGAGGGTTGAGTTAACGATTGTGATATTGGGTTTTATCAGAATTGCCTGAAAAATGGAAAATTCGCAGGACAATTGTGTACTCGACGTATAAAATTAATATAAGAATAATTTTAAGGCGGGTAATAAGATGGCAAATCGACAAATAAACATTGAAAATCTAACGATGAATGAAATACTAAAATCAATGCATCGTTTAGGTGGACAGGTTTCAAGAAAAGAAATTCGTCAAGACATCCATGACAATTCTGATATGATTTCAGAAGATGAAGTTGATCGAATTAGGGTATCTAAAAAGACGGGAAGAAAATATAGTCCTTTTGCGTGGACACTAAATTATGCAATTAAATATCTCATCATGACTGGATATCTTAGCCAAGATGGGCGTTTGTTGCAATTATCAGAAAAGGGACGGAATGTAAATCTGTCAACTTTTGATGGTGCTCATGATGTACGGCCAGTTGTTGAAAAGATGATTAGTGAACAAAGACAGAATAGGATTACCGATTCCGATATTGATGATACTGACGATCAGGAGGATACAGATGAAGTTGATGAACCATGGCGTCAGCAGCTCCTTGATGCATTGATGAAGATGAATCCAAAGAAGTTTGAACTCTTTTGTCGAGGCCTGCTTACTAAAATGGGCATTGATGTTGAAGATGAAATTGGCGTTCAGTATGTTGCTGATGGTGGCTTAGATGGCTTCGGCTACGTTCGTTCGGATGATTACCGTACTACTCGGGTAGCACTTCAGGCTAAACGTTGGCAAGGCAAAGTGTCAGCCCCAGAAATTGATAAGTTTCGTGGTGCAATGGACAAATTTAACGCTGAGTTTGGTATCTTCATCACTAATTCTGACTTCACGAGAGAAGCGGTTAAGACTGCACGGGAAGGAACACGGATTATTACCCTGATCAATGGAGACCAGATTTGTGACTTGGTTGCAAAGTACAATTATTACGTTGAACCAGTAACCACTTATCGTCTAAAGAGTTTCTATTTAGATAAGGACTAGGCATGATTGTTTGGACGATACAACCTTATAAGGTTTATCAAAAGATTATGGATGAAGGGATCTTTTTTTGTAATCCGGAGCTTTCCATTAACCTAAAAGATGATCATGACTTTTCTAGAGCTTATCACTGGATGATTCAACAAATGATTAAGCAGATTGGACCGTCCAATAAAAAAGATACATACCCAATTTGGGCCTGGTATCGGAGTCGTGATTATCAACATCGGCGTCCCGACTTCAGATGGGTCAAAGATTATCCAGATGAAGTATGTATTGAACTTGAGATTCCCGAGAAAAAGGTATTACTAAGTGACTTTCAAGGATGGCACTTTGTCTTGAATGACTGGTATTATTCTGACGCCAAGAGTGATGAAGAATGGGATTGTAAAGAAAAATGGTTCGATAATCTAACTGTAAACCAGCAACAGCGAGTGAAAGAAGAATCCTGGCAACGCATTTTTGATATCACTCCTCGACACGGTGAGTGGGAAGTAAATGGTGATGTTGTTCAGGCGTGCTTTTGGGCAATAAAAAAGGATCAGATCCGTAAGGTGTGGCGACTGCAAAAAGGGAAAAAAGTTCAGCTAATCAAAAACAGCACCCAGCCAAAATAGCTAAGTGCCGAATAAGCTAAATTTCATTTGTTAATTCTGATAACTTCACCATCTTTGAACTTGAACTCCATGTAGCGTTTGAAGATGGTGATTTTTTCTACTAGGCGACGAACCAAACCCTCATCAAAGTCCACTAAGCCATATTTGTGGAATTCGATCAGTTTGTTGATTTCATCAATGCTGTGTAGTTTTGCTCGCTGTTTAGCTTCACGGCTTTGCACCTTTGCTCTTTGCTTTCGTAAATCCATGATTTGCTGGGTGAGGGCATCGCAATTTTGATGCTGGTTGGCGGCCTGGATGAGCTGCATTTGAACCTCTTCCAGTTGCTTATCGAGTTGATCAAGGGTAGGTCCTTTAGAATTTTTGATGACCTTCATAATGTTAGCCTTGATCTGTTTGCCAGCTAACTCGTGTCCTTCAATGAGCTGGTTAAAGGCTTCTAC
>JAHLFK010000037.1 GCA_018883805.1 Candidatus Limosilactobacillus merdavium
CGAGATATTCGGACGGTCTCGTGGGCTCGGAGATGTGTATAAGAGACAGTCATTAGTATAATCGCCATATGCTAGAAATTCTAACAATAGAGGCAAATAATCAGAAAGTTCACTGGTCGCTTCTGATATACCAAACATCTCATATAGCATTTTCAACCGTGCTAAAATGGTTCCTCGTTCACGGGAATCGGTCATCTTATAGTATGACATATAAAGAGTATAACGTCGGTTCATTTCAAAAAGGTGAGCATACATCTCTTGGACTTCGATTGAAGATAGTGCGGCTAATTCATCAAAAAGGCTTAATAATTCTCCACGCGTTGCTGTTGATAATGCGTTATCTGTAAGTAATAATTGACGAATCTCTGGTGAAAACGTTTCTGTATCAGGATAGTCAATCAAACGGGAAAGAACGGCAAATGTATCCTTTAAATCTGTCAATCGTCTAAAATCAATCACGCCAAATCCCTCCATAGAAACTATCAGCATAAATCTGATTAGTTGATTTGCCAGCTTCTGCCTTCTTAAACATACTCTTGTGTTGGGGAGCTAATGCACAGCCTTCACATTCATCATAGCCAAGACTACCTTGTTCGGTTTGTGCATCTTCCATTTCTGCCTTTTGGCTACTTGGAATAACAAAGCGGTCTTCATATTTAGCAATTGCCAGTAAACGATAAAGTGATGTTGCCCGTTCTTCTGTTAAACCAACTCGTTCTAGTTTACTGCTATCAAAATCCCGACCACTAGTCTTAGCACGCATGTATAGCCGCATCATTGCAAGTTTATATAAGGCTTTCTTGATGACAGGAACGTTTCCAGCAGTTAATAGACTTGCCAAGTATTGAACAGGCACCCGCATTTGATCAATTCCTGGGAAGATCATTTCAGGATTCTTTATTGAGTCCCGTCCTTCAAAGTAACTCATAACTGGTGATAGCGGCGGAATATACCAAACCATTGGCATTGTCCGGTATTCTGGATGAAGTGGGAAGGCAATCTTTTCTTTTACTGCCATTTTATAGATCGGTGACCTTTGTGCAGCTTCAATCATCTCTTCAGAAATGCCATCCTTGAGTGCTTGCTTGACAACTTCAGGATCGTTGGGATCGAGGAATAAGCCAAGTTGTGCTTCATACAGCTTACTCTCATCAGGAGTTGATGCTGCCTCTTCTACTCGATCAGCATCGTATAGAATAGCACCAATATATCGAATTCGACCGACACAGGTTTCGGCGCAAACTGTTGGTTGACCTTCTTCAATTCGCGGATAACAAAAAGTACATTTTTCAGCCTTATGAGTCTTCCAGTTAAAGTAGACCTTCTTATATGGACATCCAGTCATGCAAAAACGCCATCCCCGACAGCGTTCTTGGTCTACTAAAACAATCCCATCTTCATCTCGTTTGTACATTGCACCTGATGGACAAGAGGCTACACAAGGTGCATTCAAACAGTGCTCACATAATCGGGGAAGATACATCATAAATGCCTGCTCAAAGTTATTTTTGATATCCCCTTCAATTTTTTGCATGTTAGGATCCTGTTGGACATATTCAGTTGATCCCGCTAAGTCATCATCCCAGTTAGGACCAGTGGTTAATTCCATTCCTTCGCCAGTAATTTGCGACTTAGGACGAGCAACAGGTTGGTGCTTTTGTTCAGGGCCAAATAACGTCTTATAATCATAGGTCCATGGTTCGTAGTAGTTATCTAACTCTGGCATATCATTATTGTAAAAAATCTTACCAAGAGCGATTTTATTTAATTTGCTTCCAGCACGTAATTTTAATTTACCTTTTGAATTAAGAGTCCACCCTCCATGGTATTGATCTTCATCTTCCCAGCGTTTTGGATAACCGACACCTGGCTTAGTTTCAACATTATTAAACCACATGTATTCAGCGCCTGGACGATTTGTCCATGTATTCTTACAAGTTACTGAACAGGTATGACAACCAATACACTTATCGAGGTTTAAGACCATGCTGATTTGTGCTTTAATCTTCACTCCAGTTCACCTTCTTCAACTTTCTTACATTTGCATAAAGATCACGTTGGTTCCCAGTTGGTCCATAGTAATTCCAACCGTAACTCAATTGGCCGTATCCTCCAACCATGTGTGTTGGCTTAACGTGGATTTGCGTTGGTGCATTATGTGATCCCCCACGATTACCGGTAATGGTAGAAAGAGGTTCGTAAATTTCGTTATCTTGGGCATGGTACATGTACATTGACCCCTCAGGCATCCGAACAGAAACAACCGCCCGCGCAGTAACAACCCCATTACGGTTATAAACTTCGATCCAGTCGTTATCTTTTACCTTAATCTTATCGGCATCTTGGGGACTAATCCAAATAGTTGGACCACCCCGGAATAATGTCAACATTTCAAGGTTATCGTAGTACATCGTATGAATATTCCATTTACCATGAGGAGTCATATATTTAAGTGTAACTTCATCTTTTACTGGTGGAACATCAACATCTCCTGGGGCCATTACAACTGGTGGTAAGGATGGTTTATAAGTTGCCATATTTTCACCAAATTCACGGAAAATTTCATGATCAATGTAGAAATGCTGACGACCTGTAAGAGTAAATGTAGGAATATTTCGCTCAGTCATTAATGAGAATGGTGTGTATCGAGCCCCACCATGTTTAGCAGAAGTTCCGATTGGTGTTGGATAGGCTTCTTGTGGTTGAGCAGTGATTTGCTTAAATGACATTGAATCATCAGCATGACCACGGCCAATATCTGTTAAATATTCACCCGTTCGCTCTTGCTTCTTTTCCCAGGCTCGGTCAGCGAGTTTACCATTGGAAGCAGTTGACATCCGTAAGATTGCATCACATACTTTTTCATCTTCATCAAGTAACGGACAGCCTGCACCAATGCCTTCGCTGGCAGTTCCATTTATTTCCTTTAAATAATCATATTGATCATCGACTTTATAGCCATAGTTATTCACTATATTAGGTCCAAGGGTAATGAATTTATCGTAAATCTTGGTGTAATCACGAGTAACTAATTTCAAGGAAGGCATTGTTTTTCCTGGAATTGGTTCAGTTTCACCATTCTTCCAATCTTTAATTTTCCCGTATGGTTGAGCGATTTCCCCTTGAGTATTATGTCCTAGTGGTGCGCTCTTAAGATCATAGAAGGTTCCCGGCATGTATTTCTTTGCCATTTCAGAAACAGTTTTTGCTAAGAGCTTGAATTGTTGCCAGTCAGACTTTGATTCCCACATCGGACTGACTGCTGCATTAAATGGATGAATAAATGGGTGCATATCAGTTGATGAAAGGTCCTTCTTTTCATACCAAGTAGCAGCTGGTAGGACAACATCGGAGTACATTGGTGTTGAAACCATTCGGAAGTCCATATCAACAACAAGATCTAACTTACCAACTGCTCCCTTGTCGCGCCAAATCATATCCTGAGGCTTAACCCGATCATTAGGTTTAGCAAGCAATCCATTTTCAGCGCCTAATAAATGTTTCATAAAGTATTCGGCACCTTTGCCAGAAGAAGCAAATAAGTTTGAACGCCATAAGAAGAACGCTTTGGGTTGATTTTGGTTAGCATCAGGATCTTCAGCAGCAAAATGTAAAGAGCCCTTCTTCAATTCATCGACAACTTTCTTTGAAATTTCATTAATATCAGTTGTATTGTAATCTTTTGCAAAAGATAGCGGATTACGATCAAATTGTGGGTATGATGGTAACCATCCTAAACGAATTGCCATTTGGTTATAATCAGCATTATGTAAGTAAGAGTGTTTACTCTTCCAAACGGGTGACTTTTGAGCTTGATTATCAATTTCTTCATAACGCCATTGATCAGTTGCAAAGTAATACCAAGTAGTACCTTGCATTTGACGGGCACCACCTTTTTCCCAGTCATTGGCAAAAGTAATATTTGCCCAACCTTCTTGTGGACGGAGCTTTTCTTGACCAACGTAGTGAGCCCAACCACCACCAGTCATACCAACACAACCACACAGCATCAGCATATTAATAATATTTCGATAGTTCATATCGGCATTGAACCAGTGGTTGACACCACCACCCATGATTACCATACTCCGGCCTTCGTTTTCAGCCGCGTTTTGGGCAAACTCACGAGCAATTTGAATAACTTGCTCTGCTTTTACTCCCGAACGGCTTTCTTGCCAAGCAGGAGTAAAGTAACTCTCAGCATCCATTGCATCTTTAGCAGCAAGTTCATCATTACCAGTCCGATTAATTCCCATTTGAGCCATCATTAAGTCGTAAACATTAGTAACCAAGTGTTCTTGACCATCTGTGAATTTGAGCTTTTTAACTGGTAAATGCCGTTGAACAACGCTGTTTCCGTCATTACTAAATGCAGGGAAATCAACAATAATTTGTTCAGTTTCTTCACCTTGATCATTAATAGAAAGTGCCGGATCAATCTTATTGCCATTTTGGTCTAATAATTCAAGATTCCATTTTTCTTTAGCATTATATTCCTGACCCATCGTTCCATTTGGAACAACAATTTTGTGGTTATTTTGGTCATAAACCACTGTCTTCCATGCTGGATTGACAATCGTATCATCATCAACTAAGTCACTAATCCGAACAAAACGACCTGGTGTATAGTGATCACCATTTGCTGTACTTGGTTCCAATTCAACCATGAATGGTAAATCAGTAAATCGCTTAGAATAATCAATAAAACGTTTGACTGGGTGCTTTTGGTAGAATTCATCTAAAATTACATAAGTCATCGCTTGAGCAACAGCAGAATCACTACCTGGTTCTGGTGCAAGCCAATCATCAGCAAATTTCACATTTTCAGCATAATCAGGGCTAACTGCCACAATCTTTGTTCCTTTGTACCTAACCTCTGTCATGAAGTGCGCATCCGGCGTCCGAGTTAATGGGACGTTTGATCCCCACATAATAATGTAAGAACTGTTATACCATTCTGCAGATTCTGGAACATCAGTCTGTTCACCCCAAACCTGAGGAGATGCAGGTGGTAGATCAGCATACCAATCGTAGAAACTCATTTGTTCCCCACCCATTAAGGCAATGAACCGTGCTCCGGCACTGAAACTCATCATTGACATTGCAGGAATTGGGGTGAAACCACCAATGCGGTCAGGCCCATACTTCTTAATCGTGTATAAGCAAGCAGCTGAAATCATTTCTAGTGCTTCATAACGATGAACACGAATTAAGCCACCGTGTCCTCGGACCTTCTTATATTTTTTAGACTTTTCTGGATCTTCGACAATACTTGCCCACGCATCTAAGGGGTTTTCATATTCTTTCTTGGCAGCAGTCCAAAGCTCCCATAACTTGCCGCGAATATATGGATACTTAATTCGAACGGGACTGTATTCATACCAAGAGAAACTAGCTCCCCGAGGACATCCCCGTGGTTCATATCCTGGAATATTAGGTCCGCATGATGGATAATCTGTGGCTTGGTGTTCCCAAGTAATAATTCCTTGCTTGACATAAACATTCCAAGAACACGAGCCTGTACAGTTAACTCCATGAGTTGTTCGGACAACTTTGTCATGCGCCCATCGCTGGCGATAAAGCTTTTCCCAACGACGACTATTTTCTTCAAGTTGTGTAAAGGTTCCATTAAACTTATCAACCTTGTTAAAGAACCGTGACTTCATCGTTGATTGACCTCCTTTATTGAATGGCTTACCAATATTAAAAATAAAGTAAGTCTTTTCCCTAATGTAAAGATTAGCACCATAACTGCTATACTACGACTAGGGAAATACCTATATTTTGAACTAAATGAGGTGCTAATATCCATGAATCGTTATGATCGTCAAGAAAGGGTACATCAAATTGGTAGTATTGGTCAGCAAAAAATTAGCCATGCAACTATTATGATTGTCGGTGTAGGGGCATTGGGAAGTTATACAGCCGAGCAACTTGTCCGTGCTGGAGTTAAAAGACTTATCTTGATTGATCCTGACACTGTTGACGTAACTAATCTTCAACGTCAATCGCTTTTCACCGAAGAAGATGCTAGCCAACAACGGCTTAAGGTAGAAGCAGCTAAAGAACATTTACATAAAATTAATTCAGTATGTCAAATTACTGCGATCCCAGCGCCGATTACTGCTGACCTTATTGACGAATATCAGTTTACCCTTTGTTTAGACTGTCTTGATAATTATCAAGCACGGGATCTATTAAACAAATTAGCAATCATCAAAAACTTTGATTATCTGTTTGCCAGCTGTGCAGGAACCTATGGGAACGTAATGGCGATTTCGCCACAAAATCATCCCTGCTTGAACTGTCTTTTTCCTAATATTAATGAATTAAAACAAAACGATTGTGATTTAATTGGGGTTAATACTGCTTTAATCCCGATTGTGGCGGGACTACAGGTATCTTTAGCGCTTCATTATCTGGTTGACAAAACACAGGTTAATTTTAATGAATTGATCGCGGTTGACAATTGGTCAATGCAATTTAGTAAGTTTGCTATTAATAAAAATTACCATTGTCCCGCCTGTGCTAAGCCAAGCAGTATTTCTTTAGAAGAAGAATCAGCACCAGAATTACATATGTTATGTGGGGAAAATGCATATTATACGATCAAAGAGAAACCTATTAATTTTGGCAGACTTAAAGAATTTTTGGCTAAAAAAGAGCTCTTAATTAACGCAAATCGATTGTTTCTTCATTTTAAATGGGAAAATCGTCCAGTAAGTATATTCAAGAATGGTAAGATTGTTATGTATGACTTACCTACTTCGGCGATTGCCCAGAAACAGTTTAAGTCGTTAAATATTTTGATGAAAGAAGACCTATTATGAAAAAAATCGCAATTTTAACGGTTAGCGATAGCCGAACATTAGATAGCGATACTTCTGGAAAATTAATTGCTATGAAGATGGCTAACGCGGGCTTATCAGTAGTTGATCGGGTAATCGTTAATGATGATATTGTCAATATTCAAACTGCCTACCTTCAACTAGAACAACAAGCTCTTGATATCATCATTACTAATGGTGGAACAGGAATTGCTCAGCGTGATGTTACTATTCCGGCTATCCGTCCACTCCTCAAACGTCTAATTCCGGGTTTTGGGGAAGCGTTTCGCCAGATATCTTTTGATGAAATTGGTACTCGTGCGCTTGCATCACAAGCCCTAGCCGGATTTAATTTCCGCAATCAGCTTACCTATTGTTTACCTGGTTCCCACAATGCCTGTCAAACGGCTCTAAACAAACTAATTTTGCCAGAATATGAACATTTATTATTTGAAAGCAGTTCTCAACGAAAGGAAGTTCATCACCATGCTCACTAGAAGAATTCCAATCTCTGTTGCCGAGGCACAGAAAAAGATTAACGAAATTCCCCTTAAAACAGCTACAGAGACAATCCCGTTATCAGAAGCTGACCACCGTGTTTTAGCTAAAGATGTTCATGCCAATTATGATTATCCTCATTTTCGACGGGCTGGAATGGATGGTTATGCCATTTTAGCCAGCGATGATCATGACTTCCCTCGCGAATTTAACGTCCGAGGAGAGATTCAAGCTGGAGCAACTTGGGATCAACCATTACAATCAGGGGATGCGGTCCGAATTATGACTGGTGCATATGTCCCTTTTGATGTAGGAAAAGTAATTCGAATTGAAAAAACGCGGCCCGCTAAAGATGAAAATAAGGTTCAAATTATTACGACTGAAAGCAAGACTAACATTACGGAAGCTGGTACTGATGTAAAAAGCGGTGATATCGTTTTAGCAAAAGACCAGGAAATAAATCCCGGTGGCCTAGCAGTTTTAACGGCTTTTGGTGTTCAAGAAGTAACAGTTTATAAAAAACCACGGATTGCAATTATCGCCACTGGAACTGAATTATTAGGACCTAATGCCACGATTGAACCGGGAAAGATCTTTAATAGTAATGGTATTATGTTAAAAAATCTTGTAGAAGAAACTGGTGGGATTGTTGATTTTGAAACCCAATTACCAGATGATGCTGATCTTATCAAGCAGACTCTTGAAGAACAAATAGCAACTCATGAAATTGTAATTACTGATGGTGGTGTTTCAGTTGGTGATTTTGATTTTATTGGAGATGAAGCACGTAAAGCTGATGAATTGCTTTTTAATAAGATTAAACAACGACCAGGAAGCGTTACGACTGCCTTTGTTCAAAATAATACGTTAATAATGGCTCTTTCTGGGAATCCAGGAGCTTGTTTTACTGGTTTTTACCTTTATATGGAACCGCTGATTCGCCGTTATCAACACCAAGCCAGCCGAATTAAGCAAGTACGGGCAATATTAGCGGCCCCATATAATAAAACTAACGGCTTTGATCGGTATCTTCGTTGTACTTATGAATTCAAAGATAATCAATTTTATGTTTATCCAAATGGAATCAACAGATCTGGCTCATTAGCTAACCTCCAGACGACAACCTGTTTAGCACTGATTCCGCATAGTACTACTCCAATGAAGGTCGGAACGGAGACAGACGCATGGCTATTACCCTTCAAATAATCGGTCATAAAAAAA
>JAHLFK010000005.1 GCA_018883805.1 Candidatus Limosilactobacillus merdavium
GTAATCCATGGATTGGTCTTTTCATCACCAATTGCCGATGGATATGGCTCCTGGCTAATGTTACCATTCTCATCCACCCGTTGCATTTCGATTTCAAGGCCCATTGTAAAATCCTGAGTCTTTGCAACAGCTTCATTATCAAAGATTAATTGACCAATTTGACTGAACATTGCTGTCCCTCCTTAGAATTTTCTCATTATTTTCTAATAATATACATGATATGGTTCTCTAAGGCAATATTCAGTCATAAATACTAAAAATATTAAGTTCACTACTGAACTAGGCTGCTGTTTAGGTAATAGTACAAATAAAATTTAAGTAGTTATCCAATTAATTTATCTAATCAAAGTATCAAAAAAGGAAACACAACGAAGAATTTCAACGTTGCATTTCCTTTAATTATGCAGTGATATTCACTTTTAGCAAGAATGGATTTAACTGTTAATACCATCCATCCTCCTCCCAATTATCCAACTGAACTAATATTCTTAATTATTCATTTGATAGAGAGTTAACATTAGTTCAATTGCTTCTTAATTGCTGCCAGTGAAACATCACCAGTTTCAGCAAACTTAACATCGGCATCCTTCAATTCTGAACCGAAGCCGATAGAAAGTTCACCAGCACGATTAATTGATTCAATTCCTGCTTGAGCATCTTCTAAGCCCGCTACCTGATCAGCAGGAAGGTTCATTAACTTAGCTGCTTCACTATAAATCTCTGGGTCCGGTTTACCATGAGTTAACTTAGCAGGATCCACAATTCCTTCAAAGTAATCAGTAATTTGTAAGTACTTTAATACTTTAGGTGCGTTCTTAGAAGCTGAGGCCAAAACAATATGGTAATTGTTTTCCTTTAATTCGTCCAGGAAGTCCTTCATCCCCGGAAGAATGTCTGCAGGAGTCAATGTTTCAACTAACTTAATGTAGTTGTCATTCTTTTCGGTAGCCAATGCTTCCTTTTCTTCTTGGGTATAGTCATTCTCATGACCACCAGCCTTCAAGATTAATTCTAGGGAATCCATCCGGCTAACACCCTTCAAACTGTCCGCAAGTTCAGGAGTCCATTCTGTGCCAACCTTATCAGCAAGTTGGTGCCATGCTTGGCCGTGGAAACGGGCAGTATCAGCGATTACACCATCAAGGTCAAAAGCAAAACCTTTCAAATCTTCAAACTTCATTATTGAAATTCCTCCAGTAATTACTTCAATTCAAGCTTCTTACCGTCAAGATCAATGGTAATTGGGTCACCTGATACCAAGTCAATCTTAGTACCGTGCTTGTCAACCTTAACCTTCAAAATCCGACCACGGAACATTTGACGGAATTGGTATGAGTTCCACTTCTTAGGAAGGAATGGTGCGTAATGCAATTGACCATCACGAACACGCATACCAGCGAAACCTTGAACGATATCAAGCCATGAACCAGTCATAGAAGTGATGTGCAAACCATCGGAAGTATCGTTGTTGTAGTTGTCAAGGTCAAGACGAGCTGAACGTTCGTACAATTCAACAGCCTTGTCTTCGTAACCAATATCAGCAGCGATAATTGAGTAAACTGATGCAGAAAGACTTGATTCGTGAACAGTAAATTGTTCATAGAAGTCGAAGTTGTTCTTCTTTTGTTCCTTTGTAAAGTCGTCGATAAAGTCCCAAAGACCTTGGATAACGTCACCTTGCTTTACGTATGGTGAACGTAAAATCTTATCCCATGACCAGTGTTGGTTAAGTGGCAATTGGTCACTTGGAATTTCAGAAACTGGAGTCAAGTCCTTGTCCATAAAGCCATCGTTTTCTGGGAAGATGTCTCTTTGCTTGTCGTAAGGAAGGTACATGTTATCAACGATACCCTTCCACTTACGCTTTTCGTCTTCAGAAACGTTAAGCTTCTTAGCAACCTTTTCATCAACTTCGTCTAAGATTTCAAGAGTGTACTTAAGAGTCCAACGGCAAAGAAGGTTGGTGTACCAGTCGTTGTTAACGTTGTTGTCATATTCATCTGGACCAGTTACAGCGTGAAGCATGTACTTGTTCTTGTTTTGTGAATAGTGAACACGATCTGCCCAGAAGCGTGAAATTTCAGTAAGAACTTCTGCACCTTCGTTAAAAACATATGACTTGTCGCCAGTATACTTAGTGTAAAGGTAGATAGCGTAAGCAATATCCCCGTTACGGTGAATTTCTTCAAAGGTGATTTCCCATTCGTTGTGACATTCAATACCATTGAAGGTAACCATTGGGAACAATGCACCATCAAGGCCTTGTTGCTTAGCGTTAACAAAGGCACCGTCAAGTTGCTTGTAACGGTACATTAAGAGGTTACGAGCAACTTCTGGGTTAGCAACACCGAGGTAAACTGGAATACAGTAAGCTTCAGTATCCCAGTAAGTAGCACCACCGTACTTTTCACCAGTGAAGCCCTTTGGTGAAATGTTCAACCGGTAATCTTCACCATAGTAAGTGGAGAAGAGTTGGAAGAGGTTGAAACGAATACCTTGTTGAGCCCCTTCGTCACCGTCAATTTCAACATCTGACTTAGTCCAACGGTTTGCCCATTCTTGAACGTGAGGATCAAGTAAGTCATCGAAGCTTTGTGCATCAAACTTGTCAGTTAATTCATCAAGGTGCTTTTCAATTGCTTCTTCAGAGTCAAAGTCACGTGAAGTTACAACAACAGTCCGCTTTTCGAAGTTAACTTCCTTACCAGCAGCAACTGTACCTGCAAAGGTGTTGTAAGCATCCTTTTCATCAGTACCATCGCCTGCGTGGTCAAGGTTAGTCTTTGTAGTAGTCTTCATACCAACAGTGAATTGTGGAGTACCGAAGTCGTTCTTCTTTGTTTCAGAAGTTAATTCGGCATGTTCACCATTAGCACTCTTGTTTAAGACCATCCAGAATTGTTCATCATAGTTAGCATCTTCGTTGTAAACATCAGCATCAATCATGCTGGTAATTTCAACATTAGCATCTTCATTGCCACGGTTCTTAACGTGGATCCGTTGACCAACTAATTCCTTTTGAACAGCTGATACGAAACGTTCAAAGTTGAAGTACATTTCAGTACCACCAATTTCAACAGTGAATTCACGGGTAAGAACACCACGTTTCATATCAAGGTCAAGCTTAAAGTCTTTTGGTGTTTGCTTGGCAAGGTCAAGTTGTTCGCCATTAACTTTGATGATTACCTTCATGAAGTTAACTGCGTTGATCATCTTACCGAAGTACTTAGGATAACCGTTCTTCCACCAACCAACACGAGTCTTGTCAGGGAACCAAACACCACCAAGGTATACACCTTGCATATGATCAGCAGAGTAACCTTCTTCAAAGAAGCCCCGCATACCAAGATTTTCGTTAGCTAAACTAGTCATTGATTCTTGAAGACGCTTATCTTCAGGATCCCATTTATGAGTTGCAACGTGCCATGGAGCAATTTCAAATGTTTGTTTCATGATTATAAATCCTTCCTTTATACAATAGGGTTGTGGCAACTATCCGTCACAGTCCTATTTTAAAATAATTTGCTTAATTATTCAGCGTAAGTTTCTTTAATTGTACCAACTGATAAAGCACCAAGAGCTAACACGATACCAGCAACGATGAACATGTTAACTTGTGAGTTACCAAAGAGTGGGAACAATGCGAAACTAAGCAATGATGCAACGATTTGTGGTAAACAAATTGATCCGTTGAAGAGACCAAGGTAGGTACCCATGTGCTTACCAGACAATGCGTTGGTAACAATAGTCAATGGATAAGTGTTCATACCAGCCCATGCAATACCAACAAGAATGTATGAAACAATCAATGCCCATTGGTTATGGATAAAGAATACGGAGATAAATCCGATAGCACCAAGAAGTAAACTACCACCGTAGCCTAACTTGTGGTACTTGTTAGGAACCTTAGCTAAAACGTATGACCAAACAACAGCGGCAATTGATTGAACAGCGGCTAAAACACCGTACCAGTTACCAGCAGCTTGGTATCCAGCAGAAGTAGCGTTTGTAGTGTTCCAAACGTTCTTAGCAATAGCTCCGGCAGAATATGTCCAGAGGTATTGGAATGCGAACCAGCAGAAGAATTGTACAAGGGTAACAGTCCAGAATGCCTTTGGAGCGTGCTTGAGCAATTCGAACCAGTTTCCACCTTCCTTGTTATCTTCTTCAGAAATACCGTGGTACTTAGCGTATGTAGCTGGGTCATATTCGTGAACACGGAAAACAGTGAACAAACTAGTAATAACCAGCAATACAGCACCAACATAGAAGGCAACCTTAACTGAATCAGGAACAACACCCTTAGGAGCGGTGTTCTTAACCCCAAACCAAGTGAAGAGGAATGGGAAGATAGCAGCTAAAACGGCACCGGTGTTTGATAAGAAACTTTGAATCCCGTATGCGTAACTCTTTTGGTCATCATTAACCATGTCACCAACCATCATCTTGAATGGTTGCATAGCAACGTTAGATGACAAATCGAGGAAGGCAACGGTAATAGCACCGAACCATAAAGCGGCTAGTGAACCATAACCGAAGCCAAAACTACCAGAGTTTGGCAAAAGCAACATAACAATAACGGCAACAATCATCCCTAAGAGAAGATATGGAAGCCGCCGACCACCGAGTTTAGGAGCCCATGTACGGTCAGAGTAGTAACCAACAATTGGTTGTACAACTAGTCCCATTAGTGGTGGCAAAATAAAGAACCATCCCAGGTTGTTAGGGTCGGCACCAATAGTTTGGAAGATCCGACTCATTTGAGAACTTTGTAAGGTAAAGGCTGTCTGAACACCCAAGAAACCGAAGTTGATCATCCAGATCGTACTTCTAGAGAGTGTTGGCAATCCTGCGCCTTCTGGCTTTTCTTGACTCATTAATTACACCTCTTGAATTAAAGATCTTATAAATGCTCACCCATGAAAGCGCTTCATGGATTTTAACAATTATTAATATAACAAATTCTGAAGAGTTGCGCAACCGTTTGCACAAATTTTTGTAAGGGTTTTCCTCAAAAAGATCAAAAAAAGCCGAAATATCAACGTTTTCGGCTTCATAATTTATTTGACACGAAAGTCAACATAACTATGATGTTTATCTAAATTGAAAAGTAAATCAACGGCTTCCTTGCCTAGTTCACGGGGTTGTAAGTCAATTCGTTTCTCACTATTCGTTAACATCCCCATCAACCGACTATTGTTAAAGCAGATTACTGGCAATGAACGTTTTTGAAGCTCGTGCGAAAAGCGAACAAACAGTAAATCATCCGAGAAAATCAAACCATCGACTTGCGGATGAACATCAAGAAAATCATCCATAGAATTTGCATTTGTTTCTAGTTGCCAAACGATTCTGGGTAAATGATTTTCTTTCATGCATTTCTCATAGCCCTTTGACCGTTCTCGTTCGAACATCCATGGATCAATCGATTCAAAAAAGGCTGGATGTTTAACGTGATTATCATGAATCAAATATTCAGTCGCTGCCTGTCCTGCAGCAACGTTATCATTATCAACAAAACGATCGGGATGATCATCAGCCGGGTGCCCAATAACCACAAAATTTAGATTGTTTTCACGTAAATAAGCAGTTACCGGATCATCTTTCATTGCATAAAAGACAAGAAAGTTATGAACTTTTGCTTGAGTAACCATCGAGCGCACTTCACTCAAAAGGTCTGCTTGAGTTGGCGCAATCGCCACTACCATTTCATAATGCTGTGGTTGCAAAGCAGCACTGACTCCCCGCATTAAGTCAATGTGAAATGGGTTAGCAGGTGCTGTATCTTCTGTTACCGGAAAGATAATCCCCACCATATTCGATTCACCACGAGTGAGGTTTTGGGCGGTATAGTTTGGCCGATATCCTAAGTCATCAGCAATTTTTTTAATCCGCTCTCGGGTGGCACTACTGATCCGTGGGTTATCGTTCAACGCCCGTGATGTTGTCGAGACGGATACCCCCGCCTTTTTTGCGATGTCTTTAATTGTTACCATTACGGTCGTCCCTCGATTTTAAATGAAATAAACTCATTTAATTCTACCAGGTACAGACCCATCTGAACAACCGGTACCGGTTTCATCATGTTAAGTGCTTGACGATAAAGCTCGAGCTGACCGCGATAGCGACCCTTAATTTTTTCTATGGCGAAGTCTCGCGATTGTGGATCAACGTGATCTGTTTTGTAGTCAACCAAAGTAATCCCATCAGGAGTTTCTAAGTAACCATCAATGATCCCGTGAATCAGAATACGTTCATCGTCTTTTGCCTGGACTTCCTTAAACAATTCATGACCATTCATTATCATCGCAAAGGGTTCTTCCCGATGATAATGTTGACCATCAGTAAGGATTCTCTTTCCCGGCTCAGTCTTAAAGAAGTTAGAAACCCCTTCTAAGTTGATTTGCTTAGCAACAGTTGGATTAATAAGGTGATCCTTAACAAGTGCTTGAACTTCATTTTTAACTCGTCCAACCGTTATTGGCTGACCATCTAACGGTAACTTTTGGAATACTAAGTGAGTTGCTGTCCCCACCTCAGTAGCAGCCGGTGACTGATCACCCTGCTGAATAAACCGAGGCGTCGCAAAATCATTCTTCAAATATAGGCCCTGATTCTTAACTTTTCGCTGTTGATCATAATCCCACTGGGCCATTTCTCGATTATCAGGATCCTCAAAGACACGTTTAACGTCAGTAACAGATTGGTAGGCAGTCGTCTTAGTCGCCACTGTATGAGGATAATTAAATGCCAAAATTTGGTTAACATTTTCTGGGACAGCTACCGATTCCTCACCGACAATTGGTGCATCAAGACGCTTAGCAATTTCTTGTAACTGGGCGTCAACATCGGAAGCGGCATAAGTATGCGCTGTAAAGTTTGGTTGAGAACTCATCCCATTAAAGCCTTTACCGGTGTCTAACGGACTATCTTCCAAAACCACTCCAGCATCTTCTGGCTTTTGACCAGTAATGCTTAACTTAGCAGCATTAAATTGCTTACTATAGCGTGAGAGCGCTAAGCCGATCCAATCCATAAATGACTTAGCATTGGTCCGCAATTGTGCACCGATAATTTGTTGATTGCCCTGAAAAGCTTTTTGCCAACCATTCCAGGCCTCAGTTAATTTCTGACCACAACGACTTTCATTAAAGGATGCCGTAATAATAAGACGTTGCTCGGCCCGGGTTAAGGCAACATAAAGGACCCGTAAGTCTTCCGCCCGTTCACCGCTTTGAATATCATTCAAAATAATTTGCCGTTGTGGAGTATCGTAAACCATTCGATCACTATCCATCGTCTTAATCCCAATTCCTGAATTAGGATCAACAACAGCATTTTCACGAGTTGCTGCGTTATTGAAATGATGGTTAGTATCGATCAAGAATACAACCGGGAATTGGAGCCCTTTACTTCCATGGATCGTCATCACATTAACAGTATTTGTGTCTAGTTGGGTTGGCGCAACTCCTAAATCTTGATCATGTTCTTGCATTTTTTCAATGAAGCGGGTGAACTGATAAAGGCCCTTAAAGCTACTTTGTTCATAGGTATGGGCCCGTTCATAAAGTGCATGTAAATTTGCCTGACGTTGCTGACCACCTGGCATTGCGCCTACGTAATCGAGGTACCCAGTGTCTTGATATATCCGCCAAATCAAATCAACTAAGGTCTGTTGTTGGGCAACTTGGCGAAACTCATCTAATTGATCAATAAATTTAGATAACTTTTGCTCAAGATGAGCAAGCTGGTCTTCTGTCAACGTTGACCGGTGTTGTAGCTGATGATGTTCAAAATTAGTTCGGCATGTCATTAATGCAGTATAGAAATCTGCCCGACGATTTTGAAGCCGGATAAAAGCTAATTCTTTATTATCTAGGCCGACGATTGGTGAACGGAGAACCGCGACCAATGGAATATCCTGATTGGGATTGTCAATAATCTTAAGTAATGACATCATGACACGAACTTCTGTTGCTTGGAAATAACTTTCAACATCATGAACCGTTAATGGTACTTCAAGTTCATTAAATTGCTCCATTAGTGTGTTATTAACACTCTTAGTCCGTTCCAAAAGAACAATGTCACCATATTTAATCGGCCGCATCCGTTGCTCTTGCTTGTCAAAAATCAACTCTTGGTTAGCCACCATCTGCTTGATCCGCATGGCAACCATCCGCAATTCTCCAGTTAATTTGTCATCTTCCGCTGGCAACTGCGGATCAACATTTGCGTCATAGAGGAGCACTTCGGTTGGCTTAGCCTTATTATCTGGAACCTCATCATAATAAGTGGCGGCGTATTTTAGGTGAGCATCCTCATCGTAGTCAATCTCTCCAACTTGTTGATCCATTAACTGTTCAAATAACAAGTTGGTAAATCCCGTAACGTTTTGCATTGACCGGAAATTTTCTGCCAACACAATCGATTCACCGTCTTTCCCCTGACGATAACGACTATATTTCGTCAAAAAGAGGCTCGGATCAGCTTCACGGAAACGATAGATTGATTGTTTTACATCCCCTACCATAAAGAGGTTTTTCCGCTGCGGACTTGTTAACTGCATCAGAATTTTTTCCTGAAGCGGGTTCGTATCCTGATACTCATCAATCATTATTTCTTGATAATGGTCCCGCAATTCGTTGACTAGGATTTGCCAATCTGGCTGATCATCAGGTGGCGTTAAAATTTGGTAAGCATAGTGTTCAAGGTCACTAAATTCAAGAACATGACGGTTTAGCTTAGCTTGCTGGTAAGCGCGCGAAAACTTAATCACAACTGCAGATAGTTCATTTAACAACTTAACTGATTGAGCAGATACTTGCCGGAGTTTTTGCTCATCGTAACTTAGGTAATCAGCTGTGATACTCTTTAACCGATCTTTTAAGCCGTTCCGTACTTTGATAAGCGTTTGGTATGTTTCATACTCTGGATCCTTCTTCTTGGCGCCACCGCTCATTCGCGCATACTTAACTCCATTGAAAGCAGCCCGAATAACATCCCACTTATCCTGATCTAAAGTGGCAATAAGTCCCTGGATTTTCTCTTGATCAGATTTAATAATTTCAGCTGGCTTATCGTACCCCAAATCCGCCATCCGAATGCTTAGTTCATCGTAATCATTGATTAATTGGTCAAGGTTTTCTTTTAATACCGGTTTTAATTGCCCTTGATAAAAAGTAGACTCAGTAATTTCACTATTTCCCAGGAAATAATTAGCAGATAGTTTGCTTAACCATTCTTCTGGTTCTGGCTGAGCAGTTGCTATTTCATATAACCGCAAGACCAAGTCATCAAGTCCTTGATCATCACGATCACCAGAAAAGTTGGCGACTAATTCACCAAAACTTGCTTTGTCAGAACTAGATGTCTCGGATGCATTCTCGTAAAATTTTTCGCTAACTTGCTGCCAAATCTCTTCTTGGAGAAGAAGCCGTTCAGTATCATCTGTTAATAGTCGGAACTGCGGATCCAAATGAATCAGATAGTAGTAACGTTTAATTAACTTCAAACAAAATGCGTGAATCGTACTGATATCAGCCGCAGCTAAGCGATTAATTTCATTGGCCAGCTGTTTTTGTTGTTGACGCTCTTTCACATTATGGGCTGGTTCACGGATGGCTTCTTGTAAAGCATCACGAATCTTATCCCGCATACTTTTAGCTGCAGCGTCCGTGAAGGTTACCATTAGCATCCTGTCAACATGGATCCCCTCTTTAATCAACTTAATTGCCCGTTGAACTAGAACCGCTGTTTTCCCAGACCCAGCAGAGGCAGAAACCAAGATATTTTGTCCCCGATCATCAATTGCTTGCTGCTGGCTTGGTGTTGGGTTAAATGCTGCCATTATTCTTCGGTGCCTCCTTCATTTTTTGCGTTATCAAAGTCGCCCTTAGCTTTATCTGGATCCAGTACTCGGTAGCGTTGTTGATCCAGCATATTATCAAATTGATAAATATCCTTAAAGTCACTGTAATCCAGTCCTGTTAGCCGTTTGCTACCTTCATTTAACCGATATGGATTTAATTTGACTTGTCCTTCAAGAATCTTATTTCCGGCACTAATGATTAAGTGCTTGTTCCAATTCTGCAGCCATTGTAATTGATCTGGTGTTACTAACAGAGCATCTTTCTTTGCTGAAATACCACCCTTTTTGGTTACTTTTAGCGGGTATAAAACTGACTGGCTATCTTGGAGTTTTTGATCGAGCGAGTCTAATACAGCAGGTTCATTTAATAAGATTCCTTTATACTCATGCGCCCCTAACTGTAGTTCATCAAGATCCTTGTTTTGATTTCGTTTCCAGTCAAATTTAGGGTTACTCAAATGCAAATACAATGCACCAGCTAATCGCGCAGTCGGTTCATCAAGTTCCGTCAAATTGGATTCTAACCCATTTAAGTAGGTTAGTAACTGAAGGGAGATTCCGTAGTAAGCAGTTGTCAGATCAAAAGTATGGTTACTCGACTTGTAATCCACCACTGTCAAGAAGTCGCTTGGCTTTGCTAAATCAGGCAACTGTTCCTTAGACAAACGATCGATTCGATCAATCCGTCCCCGTAAATAAATCCTGTTTCCTGAATCTAACGGATAGTCCAGTGCCTTCAAGTTAACCTGATTAGGGGTATTAATCCGACCAAACTGGGCTTCCGTCTTAAATGGTTGCGCATTAGTATATTGAGCTTGACGACATATTGTTTCAAGCATCGTCGTAACTATTGTTCTTAATTGACGATATTGATATTCCGCCTGAGCTGACGATTCAATTAAGCGGGTTAAATCAGGCTGATTGTCTTCTGCTGTTTGTAAAGCAGCTGTGATGTATTTCTCTCGTTCCTCTGGGTTATCTATTAAATCCTTTAGATTGATCCGTTGCTCACGGGTTTGACTAATAAAGGTTTCCAACGCCTTATGGAAGAACGTTCCGATTCTATCCGGTGACATTTCCAACCGATCCCGTTTTTGTAACTGCAAGCCATACTTAAGGAAGTACTCATATTGGTTAATGTAAAAGTTTTGCAGTTGGGAAATTGAAGCATACAAGACCCACTGTTCCTTTTGATTAGGCGCAGAGTGAAGGTATAGAGCTTGAGCAAGATCAGCTCCAATATCATCAACTACATTACGGTAATTAAATCCTTGGGCAACTAACCGCAATCGTTGCTGAAGCCTCTCCCCCTGCTCTTGTTCAGTAGGATTTGAACTTTCTTGCCAGTTACGTGCCAAGAGAACTAAATCACGTTCAACATTTTTCCAAGTTGCTGGTAACTGCGCTGGCTTTTTAGTGTTTCTTTGGTTATCCCGAACTTGGCGCCCAACTCGTACCAGTTGACTTAAACTAGCCTCAGGACTTGAAATAAATTGTCCAGCGTCTTTTTGTCCTGCTTCACTTGTTACTAATGGTGAATTAACAATATTTTGCTGTAAGTAAGCAGC
The DNA here is from genome assembly GCA_018883805.1 of Candidatus Limosilactobacillus merdavium. Lineage (GTDB taxonomy): Bacteria > Bacillota > Bacilli > Lactobacillales > Lactobacillaceae > Limosilactobacillus > Limosilactobacillus merdavium. The sequence goes on from JAHLFK010000005.1 coordinate 11,437, forward strand.
AAGATCTCGCATGTATGGTGAGATAGTTAGTTCCTTATCATCATTAGTCGCCTGTGGAGCTGTAAAAATTAGGCGTTGTTTCCCAGAAAGCATCCCCAAATAGTGTACAAATGGTTCATTATTTAGTTCTGTCATTGCATCTGCTGGTAAAAACTGATAATCATCATCTAAGTATGGCACCATAATCTGCTTATCCTGATCCGTTAATAAGCCTTCATTTTCCCGAATTTCAGGCATCACATCATCAGTAGAACCAATCATAAAAACAACTTTTTTATTCAAGCTCTGGACGATTCCCGTTTCAGAAACAACAACTTGATCCAAGGTTGCTGGAATTTGTGAATATTGGGCAGCAGAAAAGCCGGCCTGAAGGATTTCACTAAACTCTTCAAGGTATGAATCCACATTATCTTCATCTAGCTGATCATCGCCTAATATTTCCACGTATTCTTGAAGAATCTGGCAGAATTTCTCCCAAACTTGTTGTGGTTGGCGGGCTAAATCAAGATCACGGGTACTTTGATACTGTTGCCATTGATAAAGCCGTTCTGTAACCCCATTTTCCTGGAGAAAATTAAAAAGCAGGGTCGCTATCTCTCTTCCTGATCGAGCTTCTTTTAATTGATCCAAGAATGGTGCAAGGTTATTAGCAACATAGTCCCGAACGATTGACAGACGGTGATTCAGCTTATTAACCCGCGATTGCGGATCACGTGCAGTTACCGGATTGCTATCCTTTGCAGTCCATAACTCCTTTACTTTTTTCTCATCTGTCCAGGCGCGTTTCCCTTTAATTGCTTGCTTGAGGCACCAATTTTCAGTAGTAAATACCGCTTGTTGGAATTGACGAATAGGCATTAAATCACCGGTTGCTGTTCTTGGCACCAATAACCATGTCTTCAGCAATTGCATCAGATCAGCCAGTTGATATCCGCGTTGATCAATATTAAATAACGTACTTAATAGAATTACTAATGGATGTTGATCCATCTTTCGTTCGTGATCATCAAACACGGGTACTTGGTTCTCCGCAAAAATTGGGCTAATCATATTTTGATAACCGTCAAGATGACGCGTCAATATTAGGAAATCGCGGTAACGATAGCCTTCCCGAACTACCATTTGGCGAATCTTAGTGGCAACTTTTTCCAATTCTTCACGCCGATTAGCCATTTGATAAAATTGGACAGATTGTGGTTCATCTAATTGCTCAGTATCAACAGCTGCAATTGGACCTTCTGCATATCGTTTAAAGTAGCGATCGACCTTTTGCAGATCATTATTTACCCGCGGTTCATTTGCAAACCAAACATTTTGTTGCAGCTTAATTTGAGTTGGGTTAGCTTGAGCCAATTTCCAAAGGCGCCGATATACCATCGCAGAAGAATAAAACAAGTCGTTTTCAGCTGGAATTTCACTCGAGTTAGGATGATTTTGATCAGGATAACCACGATCCAAAACCAGGGAAACCATCGTTGCAGCACCATTTTCAACTAAGGCATCAACAATCCGTTGTTCACTAGCTGTAAACTGAGCAAACCGGTCGATAAAGAAGTGCATATGCTTAACATCATGACTAGTTTGTAAATAATTGACCAGTTGCAAATAGAGTTCATTATTTCCCAGGAAATTTTTCCGTAATTGATCCTCGTAAGCACGATAGATCACTTCAACATCGTGCATTTTGGTCAACCAGACCCGGTTAGCTCCTGATGCCTGATCCTGTTCAATTCGATCTAAAATATCAGCAAAATCATCAGCAGTAATATTGGCGTTCTTTAATTCTTCAAGCTGTTCCGTTAACTTTTGAATAAATCCTGGTCGATTTATCTCACTGGCATACAGGTGAAGTTCCTCTGCGTGTTCTTGGGCAACTCGAGAAGTTAACATTGTCATCCCAATCTTAGAGATTCGTGGAGTTTGAAAAATTGGTGTATCCCGCAATAAGAACCATGCAAGACGACTAAAGGACAGCACTTGTAATTTTTCTGAAGCGAAGCGCTGATCATCCCCAAGCCCTGCACGCTCACGCAGGCCAGCCAAAACATTGATTTCCGTTTCAAATTTGATGTGGTTAGGAACTAAGTAAAAGAATCGATCCTCTGGTGCCGAATTTTTCATCTGACTAGCCAGCTGATCAACCATAACTCGCTCGTGATCCATTGCATCGGTGCCTAAAACAAAGCCTAAAGTTCCCACGGTGATCCATCCTTTTCATAAAATAAATACAAGTTTAATTTTACCATATCCATCGAACTGATGTTTAGTTCGACAAGTATTGAATCTAATATAAAAAGCCTCGAACTTTCAATAATATTGAAGATTCGAAGCTGCTAAATTTGATTTAAAAATATGCTTGCTTAAAGTAAATCAGAGATTGAATCAGGGCAAGTAATGCAATTGTCCACCGCATTACCCTAGCAGGAATATAACGTAAAACAATTGGTCCAAGGTACCCGCCAATAAACATTCCAACCGCCATTGGAATTGCATCCCACCAGTAAATCTTAGAGGTAAACGAGTAGATAATCAGCGCTGTTAGGTTAGTAAAACCACAAACTGCATTTTTGATCGCATTTGAGACCAAAAAGTTTTCATCGGTTAAGTACGTTAAAAGTACCAAAATGACGATCCCACTGGCTGCACCAAAATACCCGGCATACCCGCCGACGATTATTAACAGGAAAACATAAAGAACTTTTTGCCACACAGGTTTCTGTTTCGTCAGATCCGGTTGATGCTTACCTGAAATTAGAATCATTCCTCCAGCAATCAAAATAAAGAAAGGTACTACCCGTTCGAAGACCTTTCCTGGGAAAGCCAGAAGAAGGAAGCAACCAATAATCGATCCAATTACCGTAAAAATACTATAAATCCATACTTGACGCCAATGACCATGAAGCTCTCGTCCAGAAGAAAATACTGCTCCCAAACTATTCCAAATTAAAGCGGCATCATTAGTCACATTAGCGTAAACCGGTGCTACGCCAACACTTAACAATAACGGGTACGAAGCTAGTGAGGCAAACGAAGCTGCGGATGCTAATATTCCCGCAACTATACCACCAAGTAATAAATAAATTAACATCCCAATAGATGGAATTCCTGTCATCTTTCTCTCCCCTAGTTATTTCACTCTACCTCTACAAAATTGGTGATAGTAGCCGTGAAAAAGTCTGTTTGAATCGTAACCACCGTGATTGGGCTGCGAACATTTCAGGAGTAACCACTCGTGAGTCACGAACATCATTCATGAAGATTTGTTCTAATTGATCAGTCAAAGTCCGATCGTAAATGAAAGAGTTAATTTCGAAGTTTAGCTTAAAACTCCGAAAGTCAAGATTAGCTGAACCAACACTTGCCATTCGTCCATCAACCATAATCGTCTTTGCGTGAAGGAAGCCCTTTTCGTAAAAGTAAATGGTAATCCCCTGACTAGCTAACATTCGCGCATAATACTGAGTTGCGCGGTAAACAAAGGGGTGGTCAGGTTTACATGGGATCATAATCCGCACATCAACCCCTGAGTTAGCTGCTACTTGTAACGCATCAATAACACTATCATCAGGAATCAAATATGGTGTTTGAATCCAAATCCGGTCTGTTGCAGCATTAATCAACCGCAAATAGCCCAATTTAATGTTCTCTTGCGTCGATTCAGGTCCACTAGAAACGATTTGCAATGAAGTTTCATTCTCAACATTGTTCTTATCTAACTTGATTTCTGGGAAGAAGCGGTGGAAATGATCAATCCGGTTCTTCTTATTTTTAACTGAAGCATTCCAATCACGAATAAACCGTTGTTGCAGACTATATACACCACCACCGATGATTCGTAGGTGGGTATCCCGCCATGGACCAAATTTTTTAACCCGTCCTAAGTATTGATCACCAACGTTAAAGCCACCAACGTAACCAATTTCACCATCAATTACGACAATCTTACGGTGATCACGGTAGTTAAGCCGGAAGTCGATAAAGTTACTATGGGTCATCAAGAATGGTGTTGCGTAACCGCCACGTTTCCGTAATCCGTTATAGAAATTTGAGCGAACCCCCATCGAGCCCCATGAATCATAAAGAACCCGAATCTCAACTCCTTCTTCTGCTTTCTGTTCTAGCAGAGTCCGTAATTCATTCCCAATTTGGTCATTATAAATTGTATAAAACTCAATATTAATACTCTTTTGTGCCGCTTCAATATCATCAAAGAGCTGCCGGAATAGTCTATTTCCTTCAGTAAAAACTTTCACGTTATTGTGGCGAGTCAAAAAGGCGTTATCCAAACTCTGAAAAAGCATTATCGTCCGTCGGTACATTTGGACGGTCGAATGTTTAGGCTTCGGCATATTTTTGAATTGTAATTTCTGCCGATCTACTGCTTGTTTTAGTTTTAATTGGGTTTCAGACTTAATTCGTTCCAACCGCCGTTGTGGCAATTTACGTCCAAGAAAGGCGTAAAAAATAAAGCCGATTACTGGTAATAACAGTAAGACCAGCAACCATGCCCACGTCGCCGCAATATCGCGTTTCTCTCTAAAGACTGTGAAGAGGGCCGCAATTTCGTTAATAACCACAATTGTTAGTAATACCCATTTAATAATGTTCCACGTTAGTATCATTACGGCACCTCCTTTTATTTTTCAATTTTAACTCAATAATTTTAGATCACCAACGGACAAGTGATAATTCGCTTAAATTTCCTTAGACTATTTTTTTGATTATAATTATTAATAATTACTACAAAAAGAGGTCTCATTATGTCAGCAATTTACCTACGACGTGCCAAAACCAACGATTTAGATGCCATTATGAAAATTGTAGAAGAAGCACGGGAACTATTAAAGAAGGATGGCAGTCCCCAATGGCAGGATGGTCATCCTAACCGTGAGACATTTGAGCAAGATATTTCCCGGGGAATAAACTGGGTCCTTGTTGTTGGTGATCACGTTGCAGGAACGGCAACCTTAATGCTCGATCCTGATCCAGCTTATAAGGTTATTTACAATGGCCAGTGGAGTCAACCGAATGCCCCATATGCAACGATTCATCGGGTAGCAATTTCCAGCCACTATCGAGGTCAAGGACTCTCTAAGATTCTCTTTAGCAATTTAATTACCGTTGCACAGCTCCAAGATCGGAATAATATTCGTCTGGATACACACGAGCAAAATAAGCGAATGCAAAAACTAGTTCAAGACTTCGGCTTTATTCGTTGTGGGAACATCAATGTTGAAGACCGCATCGATCCCAAACGAATTGCCTTTGAGCTAAATCTCCGTCAGGGGTATAAAGTTACTAAAATTACTAACGACTTTATGAAAGGACTGCTAAAATAGATAGTGTGAAATACTTTTATTTAGGAGGGGTTTTATGCAGTACGCAAAAATGATCTGGGCCATTTAGTCCGGCAACATAAGCAATTAGTTAGTGAAATTCAAAAGATCAATCCACAGATCGAGCAATTAAGTCACCGCATTGGACTAAAGACAGACGATGATTTCTGGAAGATATACTTGAACCAGCAATGGTTACCTACAAGTACATCTATTCAAAGCCGCTTCTTCAGACTCCAAAGAAAGTTCTTTGATCTCGGTGAACAAGCAGGAGTAATCGAAATTAAGATTAAGCAATTGAAAGAACAGGCAGCTTAATAGCTACCAACACATATAAGACAATAAAAAACGAGGTTGGAATTCTTTATTGATTTCCAACCTCATTTTTTACTGAATGGTTAAAGTCCCAAGCTTATTCGTAAGCCACGATCAACTTCCTTCATCAACTGATCATCTAAATGATCGATTCGATCCATTAGGCGTTGCTTATCCACTGTTCGAATTTGTTCAAGAAGAACGACCGAATTTCGTGGAATCCCTGTTACCTTACTAGTTAACTTAACATGTGTCGGTAACGGTCGTTTCTGCGATTGGGTCGTAATCGGTGCCACAATCACTGTTGTACTAAAGTGATTCCCGGTATTATTCTGAACAATTAATACAGGACGCTGGCCGCCTTGTTCAGAACCAACAACCGGAGAAAGGTCAGCATAAAAAATATCGCCTCGTTTTATTTCCTTGTTCTTCATTAAGCGACCACCTCCTCGAAAATTTAATTAATATAAGAATAAAAAAGAAGTGGCTAGAAAATCAAATTTTCTGGTCACTTCTTAATTTTTACTAATTACTTATCTTCTTTTTCATCGTTGCTGTCGTCAGTCTTTTGATCGTTTGCTGACTTGTATTGGTCACTGTCATCCTTTTCAGCGTCCTTAGCATCAACGATTACTAATTCGCCATCCTTCATTTCAGCAACCAAGTGCTTTACATCAAGGTGGTCAAGGTAGTAATCAGTTACCTTGTCACGAATTTCACGTTCGATAACCCGACGGAGTGGACGAGCACCCATTGCCTTGTCGTAACCTTCATCAATCAGGTATTGCTTAGCTGTTGGGGTTACCTTTACGTCCATGCCCTTCTTGGCCAAAGTCTTGTTAACTTCATTAAGCATCAAGTCAACAATCTTCTTCAAGTCGTCCTTAGTCAAACTGTTGAATTCAACAATTGCGTTGAACCGGTTCAAGAATTCAGGACGGAAGTAGTTAGTTAACTTCTTGATTAAGTCTTCTTCGTCATTGTCATCGCCCAACTTAACTGGAGCATCGTTTGAGTATCCAGCGTTAGAAGTTGCAATGATGATTGTGTTCTTGAAGTCAACTGTGTTACCTTGACCATCAGTCAAACGACCATCGTCAAGAACTTGAAGTAAGAGGGTAATAACTTGTGGGTTAGCCTTTTCAATTTCATCTAGCAAGATGATTGAGTAAGGGTGACGACGTACCTTTTCAGTTAAGGTATTACCGTTGTCTTCGTAACCAACATAACCTGCAGTAGCACCGATTAACTTAGAAACAGCTGTCCGGTCTGAGTATTCTGACATATCCAAACGAATAATGTCATTCTTGCTACCAAACATGTCAAGAGCTAATTGCTTTGCAAGTTCAGTCTTACCAACACCAGTAGGACCAACCAAGAGGAAACTGCCAATTGGTGAATCGCCTTCGTCAAATCCAGCACGGTTACGACGAATAGCACGAGCTACAGCTTCAACAGCCTTGTCTTGACCGATAACCTTACCTTCAAGACGCTTATCCATATCCTTCAACCGTTCAACGTCACTAGCACCAATCTTAGATACTGGAATACCAGTCATTTGTTCTACAGCGTTAGCAACATCTTCTGGGGTTGCAGTAACCTTGTCGTCTTCGGAACCCTTCTTTAATTGCTTTTCAAGGTCAGCAATCTTGTCCTTAGCAGCTTGGGCAGCCTTGTAGTCTTCCTTCTTTGCTGCTTCTTGTTGCTTCTTCTTTTCGTTCTCGATGTCCTTTTCAATTTGCTTTGCATCGTGAGCTGGGTGCTTAGCTGCCAAGTGAGCGGCAGTCATATCTACCAAGTCAATTGCCTTGTCAGGTAATGCCCGTTGTGGCATGTATTGAACTGAGTAGTCAACAGCTGCTTGGAGAACGTCGTCAGGTAACTTAACATTGTGGTGACGTTCGTACAAGTCACGGATACCCTTCAAGATAGCAATAGTGTCAGCCTTGCTTGGGGCGTTAACTGTTACTGGGTTGAACCGCCGTGCTAATGCAGCATCCTTCATAATAGTGTTCCGGTATTCGTCTTGGGTAGTAGCACCAATTACAGTGATTTCTCCCCGTGACAATGCTGGCTTCATGATGTCTGACATTCCCTTAGAACCATCAGCATCACCGGCAGAACCGGCACCAATAATTTGGTGAATTTCATCGAAGAAGAGGATGATGTTGCCAGCCTTCTTAACTTCTTGGATCAACTTTTGCATGTTTTCTTCGAAGCTACCACGGTATTGAGTACCAGCTTCAAGGCTAGAAACATCAATACTAATGATTTCCTTGTCTTTAATTGCTGCTGGAACATCGCCAGAAACAATTGCTTGAGCAAGTCCTTCAACAACAGCGGTCTTACCAACACCAGCGTCACCAACCAATACAGGGTTGTTCTTTGTCCGCCGACTTAAGATTTCGGCAGTTTCTTGAATTTCCTTGTTCCGGCCGATAACTGGGTCGAGTTCGTGTTGCCGAGCTTCTTCAGTTAAATTCCGTCCTAACTTGTGTAAGATACTTTCCTTACCTTCGCTAGGTTGTGGTCCTGGTTGACCACCTTGTTGAGGAGCCGCACCACCAGGCAATTGTCCAGTTTGTCGGTATTGTGCAAACTCTTCTGGTGTAACTTCCCGACCATTAATAAGGTAACGACGGTTGTCAGAGTTAAAACCGTTCATGCCACCCATTAATTGGTTAAAAATGTCATTCATGTCTCCGTCAAATGGGTTCATTGGATTTTGTGCCATAAGTACATTCCTCCCTGTAAATAATTTAATTTCCCTTTATTTTTTGTAGTCATAATTGTTAGAGGTGTTAATCGCATCCCTAGGCTACTACTTTGCTTTATTCAAGATAGTGTTCTTCCAAATCTTTGAGGACCTCCCACATCTTCTTGTGCTCAGCTTGAGCCAAAGCATCTAAATCCCGTAAGTTCAGCGGCGTTGCGCTCGACTGAGGCTTATTAAAGGATTTATGTAAAGTGGTGTAGCCGTATCCGGAACGTTTTGACACCTGGTAAATCGTCAAGTTATGGACTTCCAGGTAGTGTTTAATATCAATCCTCATAACTTCACTTCCTTTACATTAATTATTATACCACATCTGTGATATAACACAAGTGTGAAATAAAACTTTTTTCGAAAAATTTCAAAAAATTGTTGACTTTAATTAGAAAAGGATTAAAATTACTAATAATCTCTTAATCAATTGAGGAATGAATAATTTAGTATCCTTGTAATCCCTTTTCTTTTGTGTGCTAACATTCCATTCCCAGATGTCCCCCAAGCGTTTGGGAATTACTATTTTACTCATTCCAATTCAGTAAAAGGACTATGGCATTTGTCACAGTCCTTTTATTTTTATTATGAGAACTTTATAAGAATGGTTTTAAGCATTTAAGTTGCTTCCCCGTACCTATTCAGTCATACTGAGGTTAATAAAATAACTTAGGTAGAGGAGAACAAACATATGAGTACATACAAAGTTAAAGCAACCAAGACAACGACTGGAATGCAGGTCTCTGCTGGTACCCGAGGTTTTGAAATTACTTTTGATGAACCAAACAGCACTAACACTGGAATGAACCCTGTTGAGATTCTCTTAACATCATTTGGTGCATGCCAAGCAATCACCGCAACAGAACTTGCACGGAAACGCAATTTTGATCTTCAAGCATTTTGGGTCGATATTTCCGGCGATCTTGGCCGAGAAGATGTTGCTGATAACGACAACCGTTATAAATTCACTGAAATCCGCTACACACCACACTTGCGCAGTGATGAATCAGAAGAAGACATTAAGAAATTCCTTGCTGATGTTGCGCGGAAGTGTCCGGTTGAAAACACTCTCGCTTACGGAACAAAATTTGTTGAAGATGGTTTTGTCGTTGAAGATTAGAGGTTATTTTAATGCCATATATTAAAAGGGTCCGTAAAATGGTGGGTCATGAGCCTTTAATCATGACCAGTGCTTCCGGTGCGCTATTAAATGAACACCACCAAGTCCTCCTCCAAGCCCGTGCCGATACCGGCGATTGGGGATTTCCTGGAGGCTATATGGAATACGGAGAAGCATTTGCTGATACTGTTAAACGAGAATTTAAGGAAGATGCAGGTTTTGAAATTCAACCAGTAAAGCTTCTTAAAATGCAGGATCAGAATTTCTATACCTATCCAAATGGTGATAAGGTCCAGCCCGTCAATGCTTTCTTCCTCGTCAAGTTAGCTGATCAGCACCATTTTGCTACTAAGCCTGATGAAACGGTTAAGGTTCAATATTTCGATATAGAAAAAGAACCACCAAGATTCTTTAATGATCAACATCAAGAAATGTGGCAAATTCTCAAGGACTACATTAGTCACCGTTAAGAATTCGTACCTCATGATTACAGAAAGGTCAGAAATATTCGGAAAATCGGATATTTCTGACCTTTTTATATACCGCGATGTTAAGCACATCAGCTCTTTAATTATGCTAGAATGAATTCGTTAATTATTTAGTTGGATTGAAGGAGAAAAATTATGGTTTGGACTTGGGATATCATCCGTCGCATTATTGAAGTGCTTTGGTTGATTAACATTGGTTTCGCAATTTGGACAGTTTTCCGTAGTAGGCGAGATATTGCTGCTACATGGGCTTGGTTGCTAGTTCTTTCTGTCTTTCCCGTTGTTGGTTTTATCCTTTATATGTTTGTTGGTCGTCAACTATCCCATGATGATATCTTTACGATTCAAAAAGAACAGGCTAAGTACCGCGACAGCTTTCTCAAAAGACAACATAAACTACTAGAAAAGCATGAGCTCCTTCCAGAAAGCAAGCGGAAACCGCGAACAAGGATGCTTGCCAACCTAAATCTTAATAACGATGAAGCACTGCTAACCTTTAACAACCATGTTGAAGTCTTTACTGACGGTCATGCTAAGTTTGAACAACTGATCGATGACATTGATCATGCTCAAAAAGCCGTTAATGTTGAATACTATACTTTTTACGCTGATCATTTGGGTAACCGGATTTTAGATGCCTTAATTCGTGCAGCCAAACGAGGAGTTAAGGTTCGTGTACTCTATGATGCAAGTGGGTCGCGTGGTACAAAGCCATCCTTCTTTGCCCCACTTGAAGAACTTGGTGGTGAAGCCCAAGCGTTCATTTCAAGCTCATCTAAGTGGTATACCTCGCCACGATTGAATTATCACCTTCACCGGAAGCTTGTAATTATTGATCATAATATTGGTTACATCGGTGGCTTCAATATTGGTGATCAATACCTCGGTGATAGTCCTAAGTTTGGTTATTGGCGTGACACTCACCTAAGAGTTACCGGTCAAGCATCCGTTATGATGGAAGTTCGGTTTGCAATGGATTGGAATACTACCTGCCGTCGAACCCATAAATCTGAGATGACAATGGATCAAGAAATTCAAAACTTTTCAATCCAAGAGCCTGATTCAAACGATGCAAGTGAAGTTCCTATGCAGATTGTTTCATCTGGACCAGACAATCAAGATTTTGCCATTCGTCGAGGATATGAAGGTATTATCGCAACTGCCCGTAAATATGTTTACATCCAATCTCCTTACCTCATCCCCGAAGACTCCATCCTCGAAGCATTAATCATTGCAGCTAAGAGTGGTGTTGACGTCCGAATTATGGTTCCTTGCATGCCTGATCATCCCTTCGTTTACCGGATGACTGAATACTATGCTAAATACCTTGTTCAAAATGGCGTTAAAGTCTACCGTTACGACAATGGTTTTATCCATGCCAAGACAATGGTCAGTGGTTCAAACATTGCCTCTGTTGGTTCAGCAAACCAGGACTACCGGAGCTATAAATTAAACTTTGAAGTTAATGCATTTACCTATAGTTCCGAACTCTCTGGCAAGCTTAAAAAGATTTTTGAGGATGATCTATTAAACTGCACCCCAATGACTGAAGAATATTTTGCACAACAATCATGGTGGCTGAAGTTTAAGCAACAGTTCTCTCACTTATTAGCACCATTATTCTAAATCCATAGGAGGAATCAAAATGAATAAGGAAAATGCCAAGCGCATTAAAGATATTTTGATTGCAATCCTTGTGATTATCGCCGTCTTAGCAATTCTCCCAGCAATTTTAACGATTATCGTAACCGTCTTTTCAGGTCTCGTTTTAGGATTCTCATTCGGCTATGTTGCTTTGATTGAAATGATTAATCACTGGTCAAGCAATTTGTGGACTAGTTTCTTTTACCTAGGAACAATCATCGCTGAAATTGGTCTATTAATTATCATAATTCCGTTAATCATTTGGGCAATTAAATGGCTAATCAAAGCTGTTAATTGGATAATTAAGGTTCTCAAAGAACGTCTGGGAGGTGCCAAAAATGAAACGAACAATTAAATGGGGAAGTCTCATTTTCATCTGCGGATTAATCATTTCTGGGATCTCCTATCTCGGTCACAAGCAACCATTTGATCCGATGACCCCTCTTGAAGAATCCCAAGCTAACCACGATGTTCTTACTCGAAAATCATTTAAGAAAATTGATCTTACAGCTAGCTCTGCTGATGTCGTAATCAAGCAGGGACAACACTATACCGTTTCTTACTATGGGAAGAAGAGTCATGCAGTCCATGCTAAGGTGAAAAATGGAACTCTTAAGGTTACTCAAACACCTGTAACCCGCTCAAAAATTTTTAACTTTCATGTTAAAAATAACGTTGACGATGATCGATGCGTAATTACCATTCCTAAAAACACTACTATTAGCAGTCTTAAAAGCCATGTTAATAATGATTTAGTAATTAATCATGTAACAGCTAAAAAGGTCGCTCTTGATAGTAATAGTGGCGACATCAGTGTCCTCAACAGTGAGTTCGATGGTGGAAATGTTTCAACAACTAGCGGTGATATTGCAATTCGCCGGTCATCGCTTCTCCATACTAAATTGTCAGCAACTAGTGGCGACATTGCCCTATCTCGAACTTCATTAACCAAGGGAACGGCATCTCTTTCATCAGGTGACTTTACTGCTAATCGACTATCAATCACCGGTCATTACACTATAACTAATCAAAGTGGTGATAATACCATTACTAAGTCTGCAATTGATGGTGCTAAGCTCACTAATCAGAGCGGAAAGAATAAGTTAAAACATCAAACTAGTAATGGCGGAACACTCAAGCAAAATCTTGATGAACCAAATGTTGTTTACCTGCGAAACGCTAGTGGTGACAACACTATAAAATAGAATTTAATTTAGACTTAACAGGAAAAGGACTCGCGAAAATCGCGAGTCCTTTTTTAGGAGTTGTTTAAGTTTTCAGTTGTGTTACCTAATTATTAGTAGATTCCATCGTAAGCCTTTTGGTAAAGGTCAATGATATCTTGCTTAGTACCCTTCCGTGGGTTAGAGAATGCGTTACCATCCTTCAAAGCATTTTCAGCCATCAATGGGAAGTCTTCTGGCTTAGCACCAATTTCCTTGATTGATGAAGGAATGCCAACAGCCTTGCACATTTCCTTCATTCCTTCAATAGACTTTTGAGCAGCTTGCATAGTAGTCAAGCCAGTTGTGTCATAACCCATAATTTGAGCTAATTCAGCAAACCGATCTGGGCAAGCAATGATGTTGTACTCTTCAACAGTTGAGAGTAACAATGCACAACATACACCGTGTGGAGCATCATATTGACCACCAAGTTGGTGAGCCATTGCGTGAACGTAACCTAAGTTGGCGTTGTTGAATGCCATTCCGGCAAGCATTTCTGCTTCAACCATCTTTGTCCGGGCTTCAACATTGTGACCATTAGCAACAGCTTCTGGCAATGCAGTTTGAATCAATTGAATAGCTTCTTTACATTGACTATCCGTGATTGGATTGTGGTCAACTGAAACATATGGTTCAATTGCTTGAACGAAGGCATCACAACCAGTTGCAGCAGTAACTGACTTTGGAACATCAAGCATTAACATTGGGTCGTTAAATGATACCAATGGAATGTTCCGCCATGAAACAACAACAAACTTCAAGTGATCCTCTTCGTTAGTAATAACTGCGTGACGGGTTAATTCTGAACCTGTACCTGCAGTAGTGTTAACTGCCATTAGTGGTGGAAGTGGATTTTCAAGAGTTTCAATTCCGGCTAACTTAGTAATATCGTCACCGTTAGTCAGGATAATTCCGATTCCTTTACCACAGTCGTGAGCGGATCCCCCACCGACAGTGATAATTGAGTCACAGCCTTCATCTTCGTACATCTTCTTACCAGCTTTGATGTTACGAATCTTAGGGTTAGGTTCTACACCAGTGAAGACTGCGTAGCTAACTCCAGCCTTGTCCAATGAAGCAAGTGTTTGCTTAACAGGACCATTATCAATGGCAGCTAAGTTATCTTGGGTTACAACCAAAACCTTGTGCATTCCGAGCATTTTGGCACGGTCACCGATTTTTTCGATTACTCCAGGACCAAAAAAGTTAACACTAGGCATCAGAAAGTCAAATTGTCTATTCATTTACAATAACCTCCTTAGATTACTTGAATATGTTTTCATTATGAAGCATTGTGAATGACATTTCAAGGAAGATTTGCTTAATTATTATTTAACAAATATACAAAATAGGTCATTTGTTTCATTATGAGATTTTTAAATTTTCTTATTAGTGTAACTTTGTTAATTTTTCTTCAAATTCAATTCTCAAGAGTTGTGCAACAGAGTCATAAGTATGAAGAATCCTATCTACTTCAGCAATTGAATCGGCAGGACTAAATTCTAATTGTAAGTTAGTTGCCAATTGTTTCATGTGAAACCCATTAATTATTAAGCGCATTGCAATTTGTGCTTGTGTTCCTCCATGGGCGCCAAATGTTACTAAGCTTACTGGCTTATTTTTCCATTCTTTTGATAAGTAATCCAACGCATTCTTCAAAACAGCTGGATATCCCCAATTGTATTGTGGAAAGAGAAAGATAAAGCCGTCATAATTAGATATTAATTTACTCCATTCACGAGTATGACTATGTTCATATTGGCCGAGTGCTGGAAGGCTGCTCTCATCTAAGAATGGTAGCTTTACTGTTCTTAGATCAATTTCATCAAATTCAACTTTATCATTCTCAGCTAACTGTTTTTGCAGCCAATCCGCTACCTGTTTACTTCGCCGTCCTGGTCGTGTACTTCCAATAATAATGCCAACCTTTTTCATAGATATCACTTCCATATATTATTTTCTCTTTCATCATAATCTTGAATGCACATAAAAACAAAAATGAGACTAGCAAAAATTCAGATTTTCCTAGTCTCTCTCTAACTATTCAGTTTTCTTTTTCTTCTTTACTAATCCAAATGTTAGTAGTTGAAGAAGGAGCGTTACTAATACCAGCATTGTGCCTGTTACAAGACCTGGTTCTTGCTTATCACCAGTCTGTGGTAACTGCTGGTTATTATTCTGAGCAGCCTTTGATTCATCTCCTGCTGTAACATTAACTACATCGCTATTTGCAGTAGCTTTTGTTGCAGCAGTACTAGTTATAACAGCTGGAGCAGCTACCTGAGATTGACTTGGCTTGGCTGATGCAACTGGTGCTTCAGCTTGAGTATTGTCTGAATCTGCAGGGCGAGTTGCTGCGGCATGACTTCCGCTAGTAGTTGCTGAAGCTGATCCTGGATTTTCTGGATCTGCTGGCTTATCTGGAGTTACCGGTTTATCCGGGTCTACTGGTTTATCCGGGTCTACTGGTTTATCTGGATCTACTGGTTTATCTGGGTTCACCGGTTTGTCTGGATCTACTGGCTTATCTGGGTTCACCGGTTTGTACCCAATTTCTACCAATTCATCTTCAGAATTAACACCAGGAGTTACCGCCTCAACCTTTTCGATTGTTGGTACATAGCCATCAATCTTTTCTGGGATGTATTCTGCCCAACTTGAATCACCATCAACTACCCATTCAGTTTCGCTAATTACCTCACCTGTGATTGGGTGCTTGGTAACTTGCTTCTTAAACGTTACCGTCTGGGTAATTGTCTTCTTACTACCATCTGGCAATGTTACTGTAATTACCCGATTAACTGTCTTAGTTTCATCACCAACCTGGTGAGCTAAGTAGTTAACATGGTGTTCTTGATCCGCAGTGTTTTCATCTACTACTGAAGAATTAATCTTGTCTATATCCGCAACGTGACCGTCTACCGATGGAACAGCAAATTCTTCAAATTGACCAGTTGTCCAGTTTCCATATGTTACCTCCCCAGTTTGTAGGTTTGTTGTCTTGTCCCGATGAAGAGTTACTGTATGAGTAATTGTTTCAGTCCGCCCATCAGGATGGTGAAGATGGATTACTCGGTTAACATCTTTCGACTCTGTTTCTGTCTTGTAGTTAGCCTCATAGCGCACTTCAACTTCAAAGTCTTTAGAATCTGGAGTAACTGTTTGTGATGGAACAACTGACATACTTGGCTTCTTACCATCGATTTCGGAAACTTGGTATTCCTCGAAAGTTAAGCTATTTTCACGCCAATTTTCTGAGATTGTTTCCCCGGTCCATGGGTTAATAATCTTTTCGTACGTGAATGTAACTGTTTGTGGAACTTCCTTAACAGTACCATCTGGTAAGATTAGCTTGATTGTCCGCGTTACTGTCTTCTCACTAGTTTCAATTCTATTTTCACGATAACTAATGTAGACATGTTGATCTTCTGTGTTCGCATTTGGAGTGAATGCTTCAAGCTTTTCCTTGTCTGGAGTATAACCATCGAGCTTTTCGATAGTGTATTCTTCCCAAGTTGCATTACCATCAACTACCCATTCAGTTTCACTAATAATCTCACCATTAATTGGATGACGGGTAACCTGCTTCTTAAACGTTACGGTTTGAGTAACTACGGTTAAATGACCATCTGGCAATGCCACTTTAATTATCCGATTAACCGTCTTAGTTTCATCACCAACCTGGTGAGCTAAGTAGTTAACGTGATGCTCTTGATCTGCAGTACTTTCATTTACTTCTAAAGAATTAATCTTGTCCACATCAGAAACATGACCATCTATTTGTGGGATAACAAACTCTTCAAAGAAATGACCTGTTGACCAATTTCCGTATGTTACTTCACCAGTTTGTAAGTTAGTTATCTTGTCCCGGTGAAGGGTTACTGTGTGGGTAATTGAGTCAGTCCGCCCATCAGGATGGTGGAAGTGGATTACTCGGTTAACATTCTTCGATTCTGTTTCTGTCGTGTAAGCCGCTTCATAACGCACTTCGACTTCAAAGTCTTTAGAATCTGGAGTAACTGTTTGTGATGGAACAATTGATATACTTGGCTTCTTGCCATCGATTTCAGGAACTTGATATTCTTCGAAAGCTAAGCTATTTTCACGCCAATTTTCTGAGATCACTTCCCCAGTCCATGGGTTAATAATCTTTTCGTACGTGAATGTAACTGTTTGCGGAACTTCCTTAACAGTACCATCTGGCAAGATTAACTTAATTGTTCGCGTTACTGTCGTTTGACTGGTTTCAACCTTGTTTTCTTGGTAACTAATGTTGATCTGCTGATTTTCAGCATTCACGTCCGGAGTAAATGCTTCAACCTTGTCGATATTTGGTGTGTAGCCATCAATCTTGTCTGGAGTGTATCCTGCCCAATTTGTATTGCCATCAACCATCCACTCGGTTTCACTAATTACTTCTCCAGTAGTTGGGTGACGAGTAATTTGCTTCTTGAAAGTTACGGTTTGCGTAATTGTCTTCTTACTACCATTTGGTAATGTAACCGTGATTATTCGATTAACTGTCTTAGTTTTATTATCAACTTGGTGAGCTAAGTAGTTAACATGGTGTTCTTGATTTGTAGTATTTTCATCTACTACCAAAGAATCAATCTTGTCTACGTCTGAAACGTGACCTTCCACTGGTGGAACAACATATTCTTCAAATTGACCTGTTGACCAGTCGCTGTATGTCACTTCACCGGTTTGTAAGTTAGTCACCTTGTCCCGGTGAAGAGTTACTGTTTGCGTAGTTGTTGTAACATCCCCATTAGGATGGTGAAGATAAATTACCCGATTAACTTCCTTTGATTCTGTTTCTGTCGTATAAGCCGCTTCATAACGCACTTCGACTTCAAAATCTTTAGTATCCGGCGTAACTGTTTGTGATGGAACAATTAACATGCTTGGCTTCTTGCCATCGATTTCAGGAACTTGATATTCTTCGAAAGCTAAGCTATCTTCACGCCAATTTTCTGAGATTGTTTCCCCAGTCCACGGGTTAATGATCTTTTCGTACGTGAATGTAACTGGCTGTCGAACTAACTGAATAGTACCATCTGGTAAGATCAACTTAATTGTCCGCGTTACTGTCGTTTGACTGGTTTCAACCTTGTTTTCTTGGTAACTAATGTTGATCTGCTGATCTTTAGTATTTACATCCGGAGTAAATGCTTCAACCTTGTCGATATTTGGTGTGTAGCCATCAATCTTGTCTGGAGTAAATGCTGCCCAACCTGCATCACCATCTACGGCCCATTCAGTTTCGCTAATTACCTCACCAGTAACTGGGTGCTTAGTAACTTGCTTCTTAAAAGTCACCGTTTGCGTAGTTGTCTTCTTACTACCATCTGGCATAGTTACGGTAATTACTCGGTTAACTGTCTCCGTTTTATTAGTAACTTGGTGAGCTAAGTAGTGAATGTTTACTACTTGATCCACTGTGTTTTCATCAACTGCTGTGGCGTCAAGTTTTTCAATATCTGCAACGTACCCACCTACCGTTGGAGTGACATATTCTTCAAATTGGCCAGTTGTCCAGTCACCGTATGTCACTTCACCGGTTTGTAAGTTAATCACCTTGTCCCGGTAAAGAGTTACTGTTTGCGTAGTTGTTGTAACATCCCCATTAGGATGGTGAAGATAAATTACCCGGTTAACTTCCTTTGGTTCTGTTTCTGTCTTGTAAGCCGCTTCATAGCGAACCACTACTTCAGAATTTTCAGAATCTGGATTAACTACAAGTCGATGAATATATGTTATATCAGGCTTTTTCCCGTCAATTTCAGCTGGCCGGTAATCATTAAGCATAATGCCGTCCTCATTCCAAGCACCATAACTAATAATTTCACCGTTAGCATTTTTAATTATTTGACGAGTAAAGACTGCTGTTTGTCTTACATAATCGATCGTGCCGTTCGGTAAGATCAACTTAATTGTCCGGGTTACTGTTCGTTTATCAATCTCAGTTTTATTTTGTGGATAACGAATTTCTACAACTGAACTTTCAGTGTCAGGCGTTACTGTCATTTCAGCAACAGATGTCTTATCAGGCATAACGCCATCTACTTCTCCAAATTCGCGACCTTCAAACTTATTGTTTCCTGTTGTCCATTCATCGTTAATCACTTTATTAGTCCATGGATTAATTGTAACGGTATGAGTAAATGTAACAGTTTGTTTGATTTCCTTAGTGGTGCCATCAGGTAAGTACACTATGATTGTCCGTGTGATCTCTTTATCTTCAGTTGTTACTTTGTTTTGCTGCATCCGGACATTAATAGTTACCGGACCTGAATCATTATTTACTGTTGAACCTTGTACAACTGTCTGCTCAGGTGAATAGCCATCCTTTGGAACAACCGTATAGTCGTTGAAAGTTAAGCTTGGTTGCCAGTCTTCAATAATCTCAATTACCGTACCTGTATAAAGATCATATTTTACTTTTCTTGTAAATGTAACTTCTTGGCGATTTAATACTTCGGTAGTAGTCCCGTAGTTTCCGTAGATGATCTGCTCTACTTTTTCTATTTCGTCTCTCACTTCAGTAGCATGGCGGACGAAAATTGAGATACTTTGGTTCAGGTTGCCATCAATTATGAACTCACTATCCTGACCATCACAGATAATCAAGTTCGCAGGTAAGTATTTCTTAATTTCATCCATTGTCACCTTTGTGCCTGGAGCTCCGGGGATGTAGATTGGATCATTCAATACTAAATTGAAATTATCCACATCTTGGAATTTAATTTCCACCTGATTTTCTTGAGAAGAATCGGAAGTAGGATCACTAGTTGGCGCACTGGAAGGCACTACAACTTCATCACTTGCAGATGGAACGTTAGATGATACATCTGAACTTTCACTTACTGCTGGAATTTGTGATGAAGCATCTGTACTGTTCCCCGGAGTAGCACTGGTTACTGGATGTGCATCAGATACCGGAGTTTGTACCGCCGCGGCTGAGTCTGCCACCACTTGCGAAGTAGCTTCGCTCGAAACTGGTGTCGTTTCTGCTGAACTATTACTGACTACTTCATCATTATTAACTTGTTCTGTATTTTCATTCGTTGTTATTTCTGCTGATTGGACTGCTGGCAATTCTGTTGGAATTACTTCTTGTCCTTGATTAGCAACTTCATCGGCTGAAGCACTACTCGCGCCCATAAATGTTAATCCTAAAAGCACGGATGCAACACCGATTGTTAATTTACGTAGGCCAAATCGTTGTTTTATAGGTTGGCCTTTTTGGTTCATCATTTGAACGTTTTTCTTTGATAACATGTATTATCCTCCTGTGAGTTTCTAGTAAAAAGTAGCAATATCATAAAGTTACTTCTTATCTATCCGCACTATTCATAGGGGGAAAACCTATTACTTAAGCTTTTAGATATCTTTCTGTAAAGTTTTTGTAACCTTTCCGTAACATAATATACTATATCGCTTTCACGGAGGAAATATTATTTAAGGCGACTATAAGCTTTCTTATAGATTTAAACAAAAAAGTTCACAAATGAACATACTCCATTTGTGAACTTTTAATTCTATTTATGATAAGGCAAGCCATTAATTATTGTAAAGGCTCGGTATATCTGTTCTGTTAGCACTAGCCGCATTAATTGGTGAGGTAATGTAAAGCGACCAAAAGAGATTTGTGTATCAGCGCGTTTGAGGACTTCAGGACTTAACCCTAGTGAACCACCAATTACAAAGGTGATATCACTATGACCATAGGTAGTCAGCTGGTTGATTTCCTTTGCAAAGTCTTCAGATGTTCGTTCCTTTCCTTTAATTGCTAAGGCATAAACATATTCTTTATCCTTAATCTTTTCTAGTATTCGCTGCCCTTCTTTGGCCATTACCTCATCCATTTCAGCCTGGCTTAATGATTCCGGAGCTTTCTCATCCGGAACTTCAACAATCTGAAATTTACAAAAACGACCAAGCCGCTTTGAATATTCAGCGATTCCTGCCTTAAAATATTTTTCTTTGAGTTTTCCAACGCCAATGATTTTAATATTCAATTTATCCACCACTTTCAACAATTTATCCACAGAGTTATCCACAAGTAATTATATTTTGTTCGCGATTTACCGAATGTTCGGCAGTAAACAGTTAATGAAAACGTTTTCTGTTTTAGAAGTTTTCCACAGTTATCAACAGAAACAACCGTTCGCTGCGGATTCTCAAATTCCTTGATACATAAGGCCTTAGCTAAAGGATACTTTAATTTAATCCACTTATTCACACATTGTTCAGCTACCTGTGGATAAGTTTTGCACACTGATAATTGCTGTTATTTCAACACCTTTACAATAGTAAAATATTTTGGCGCTTTTTTCCACCGACTTTTCCACAAGATAATTCACAGCCAAATTTTACCTAAAAATAACACGGATTGTGGTAGTGAGATCACAATCCGTGGTTAACTGAATAATTACTTTTCTTTCCTAACTGAACATTCGCTTTTTACTAGAAATCAAGCATACTTATGGGCAATCTTTCCACAAACAGCGGCAACAATTGCGGAAAGAAGATCATCAATAAAAGTATTAACATGCTCATCTGACGTATCAAACTTCTTCATAATCCCTGATTTGACCCGATCAAAGTATCCAAAATTTGTTGTCCCAATTGTTCCATAGATTGTCGCAATCTGAAGTGCGATCGTCTCATCTACACCAAAGACTCCAGCATCATTCTTTATGATTGAAGAAAGAGGCTCCTTTACCTGTCCCTCTTCTGTTAATCGGTCAAGTTCCAACATTACCATCGCGTTATTCATTAATTCTCGTTTATGCATAACATCAACAATCGCTTCTTCACACTCTTCTAGGGTAACTTGTGGTTCATATTGACGCTGAGTTTCGTATGCAATTTTTGCTAAATCAATTTGCTTTACCCCTCGTTCAGCCAGCCGATCAACAACAAATTGATAGGCCTTGGTATCTGGATATTTGAATTTTGGATTATTCACTTTAACACACCCCACATTTGATAATATCCTTATTGTAATACAAATCCGCATCGTCCCATGAGATGATGCGGATTTTCCTTAATTTAGTTAGCCTTAGTTAATTTTAACGTTGCAGTATGTTGTTGGCCATCACGGTAGTAAGTTACCTTCGCTGTATCACCAACTTTGTACTTATACAGGGCTGATTTTAACGAACTAGTATTAGTAACCTTAGTATCGCCAAATTTTGTAATTACATCGTATTGTTGTAAGCCAGCAGTTTGTGCTGTTGAGCCGCTTTGAACATCCATAATAACGACACCCTTAGTGACACTTGATGGGAGTTTCAAAACTGACTTTTGTTGATCAGTTGTAACCCGACTCAAGTCAATCATGCTAATTCCAAGTGATGGTCGCGAAATCTTACCATTCTTGATTAGCTGATTAATAATCTTGACAACTTCATTACTTGGAATAGCAAAGCCCATCCCTTCAACAGAAGAACCATCATTACTACCAGCCAGTTTCATTGAGTTAATCCCAATTACTTGACCAGCCATGTTGATTAGCGGACCACCTGAATTACCGGAGTTGATTGCTGCATCAGTTTGAATAACTGATGTTAACGTACCATCTGTGCCACTCTTTAGTGTCCGACTCTTTGCTGAAATGATTCCCTTAGTGACAGTATTAGCATATTCACTTCCCATTGGTGAACCGATTGCTAAAACATCTTGTCCAGCTTCAATGGAATTAGAATTACCAAATTCTGCAACTGACTTAACGTCTGCAGAATTAATCTTCAGAACGGCCAAATCGGTTGCTGAGTCAGATCCAATCAAATCAGCGTTAACCTTTCGTCCGTTGCTTAGGATTACTTGTAATGCATTAGATCCTTTAACAACGTGATTATTTGTTACAACGTAGGCTGAATTGCCACTCTTTTTATAAATTACCCCAGAACCTTCACTTGCAGTTTGAAGTTTCCCGGAATTTTGAGAGCTGCTTGAATCATCAGAACCACCACTTATCTGGCCACCAAACATTCCCATGATTCCTTGATCAGACGATTGAACTTCTTGTTTATTGATAACACTAACAACCGCGTCCTTAGTTGAATTATAGGCTTTGGTCGATTCATTATTTAAACTAGCTTTATTTTTATTAACCTTAGTTCCCCCAGCCTTATTTGATCCTGCAGGAACATTGGTACTCGAATTTTGGATATGGTTCTCAACCATATTTCCGATTCCTAAAGAAAGGCCACCACCAATTAATCCGGCAATTAACCCTACTCCAGCAACTTTTAACCAAAAATTTCTTTTGCTATTTTGTGAATCTCGACTCTGATCACTCATTAGCCGACTCCCCCAATCTAATATCTCTTAATCATCGTCTTCAATATAGCGTTAATTTGTGAAAATTTAGTGAAGTTTTATTTGTCTTTTAATGATCCTTACAGCGTTAAAAGTTGACTTGGCTTATCTGGTTCAGCATCAGTCAGCTTGAAATCATGATTAACTCCAAAATCATGTTTTTCCATCATACTAGCAACTGTAAGGTGAGCTAATGAGCGCATATTATTATGCTGACTACGGTGACCAAGGAAAATTTGCTTCGTCCGTGAGCCGACAACATCCATTAAAGCATCAGCACCTTCTTCATTTGAGAGGTGTCCTGTATCGCTAAGGATTCGTTGCTTTAAAGGCCATGAATAAGGACCCATCCGCAACATCTCGGTATCATGATTGCATTCCATCAGATAGGCATCAGCGTTGCGAATTGTTCCCTCAACTCGATCAGAAACGTATCCTGTATCAGTAATTATACAAAAGGTCTTGTTATTATGATGAACTTGATAAAACTGAGGCTCTGCAGCATCATGTGAAACTGCAAAACTTTCAACATCAATATCGCCAAGATCCTTAACACTATTAGGAGCAATTATGTGCTTTTGATCTAGTGCAATCTTACCAACCTTACTGGCCATTGCATCCCAAGTTCCCTTATTTGCATAAACATCCATCCCATAACGGCGGGCTAAAACACCGACACCATGACAGTGATCAGTATGTTCATGAGTCACAAAAATAGCATCAACGTCTGCCAATGAACGATCAATCTTAGCCATTAGATTCTCTATTTTCTTACCGCTAAGACCAGCATCAATTAAGATGCGGTGTTCATTAGTTTCTAAGTAGGTCACGTTTCCCGTGCTCCCGCTTGCCAAAATGCTATAGCGTAATGGATCTTGTTCTGTCACTACAGATTACTCCTTTACTTTCGATTTAGTGCCTCCGTGTTAACACTAGTAGTTGTGTTCTTCATTATTGTGCTGTTAAACGCGTTAATCGAAATCCGTTCAACTGCTCCTGAGTTCTTCGTCTTAATCTCTGTTACCCAGGTTGGAATATACACGTTCCGATTGTCAGTATTAGTACTTAGTAGCCGCGAATAACCTAATTGAGCCCAGCGGATTCGCGAATTATTAGGAATTTGGTTATGTTTATATAACCAAATTACAGCCCGTTTTTGACTAATTGTCGCTGTTTCTGGCCGCAATATCTTTACTCCCTCAAGGAAGGTTTGCGTATAACCTGTGACTTCATGGTTGGCATTTAAACGAAACCGAAGCTGTCCGTCGCCATTCATTACTGGACGACCTTCTACCATTTGCGTATAGACAACAACTCGTCCTGTAGAGAGATAGGGATTATAACGGTAATAACGCCCCAGTGCAATTTGATGATTATTATGAACTAATTCGTTTAACCGTACATTAGGCGTCTCAATGTTCACATTAAGGGGCTCGTTAAATTCACTTGTTAAGGTATTGTTTGAAAAGTGAGTTTCCTGATTACGGAGTCGCGAAGAAGCATTATCTAATTGACCATCTTCAGTTGAACGATAACCAGAAAGATAATATCCCTTCCGTTGCTTACTACTCAACTTACCGAAATTAATTGAATCATCTTTCATTTCCTTCAGGACTAATGATGAACGGCTTCCCTGATTATTAGTAACGATGAAGCGGTTCTCAACTAATAATGAACTAGCAATAATTACGTCAAACAAGAGGAAAGCAAAGAAAAAGATCCACTGAATTCGTTTAAAGTTCATTTTTCAATGCCTCCTCACTTTTGTAATGTCGTGTAGTCAACCCAGTGTCCGTGGTACTCAACAAAGTAGGTTGGGGTTAGCTTAACTGCACTGTTATCATTAGTATTTTGCTTCCACAAATAACCAACTCGGATTCCTTTAACATCCTTCAACCGATTACTTGTCCGTAATTGATTGAAGACAGTCGTCGTTGATGGCAGACGAACTGGTTTTTGGTTAATCGGCAATGGAACTTGGATACTGTATAAACTTAACCAAGTTGTATTCATCCCGTTAACTTTTGAAGACATTCGAATATCTCCATAACCACGATCGTTAAAAATAGGGAATCCTTCTACATAGCTTCGATAGTTAATCGTCCGTTGGTGGTTACTGATGCCATCATAGCGTAAGTTATCCATTGGAATTCCAGTTTTGGCAATTCGACTAAAGAAGTAACTATAAAGCTGACTCGAACTAGGCACATCATCATGATTAACATAGTTTTCATAACGAATTGTGCCATTTTGCCGATTATAAATTAACCGTTTATTTTCACCATCACGATAAATGGTCGTATTTCCTTCTTCTTCGGCTGAGATTGAAGATTGCTTATTGGTACTAATCAAATTTTGACTTAAAGTATCAATATTTTGTGCAGTAACTTGATATCCAAAAACTGGCAAAGTAAAGCTCTTTGGGTATAAAAGCATTGTTTGACCATGGATAATCTTATGATCGACCGGAACCTTACTTGTCCCCTTAATGATTGATTTCAAGTCCTCGTCGCTCTTCGATTGGTTAATCCGTGTCCGGTAAACCTTATAGCCATGATCCGCTAATAGATAAATATTCCGCGGATTGTTCAATGGAATTAAAATATGATCAATTTGCTTCACGCGACTAGTATCAATCGATTGTGAAAACGTCTCATTAAAGATCGTTCCCGTCACACTATCTGGGTAACTTACCATCAAGGAATTCGGTTGATGCAGGTAGCTAAGGTAAACGTCACTGTTTTCACTCTTAACCAAACTAGCGCGTCCTAATTGGCATGTTCGCAACTGATGACGTACCGTTGCAATTAAGTTTTTCCGGGAACTATACAACAGGTATTGCTGTTGAGATGGATCAACATGAACTATTTGTGTTGGTAAGTAAAGATCACCAATTGATTGAGTTGTATTAAGGTTTCGGGAAGTAGAACTATCTCGAGTTCGTTCGTATTGAATCGGATTATACCAAATCGACGCGGTTAATAATAAACTAATTATTACCACAACGGCTAATGCGATCGCTAACCAATTAGTCTTGATCTTTTTGATCATCCCATTCATCCCCTTCTTCATATGGTACATATGGTAAGGAAATATAGAAGGTTGAACCCTTACCTTCAACACTATCAACCCAAATTTGGCCGCCAAGCATATTAACGACTTCCTTAGAAATGGCAAGACCTAGACCTGTACCACCTTGCTTACGGCTCCGTGCCTTATCAACCCGGAAGAACCGATCAAAGATGTGTCCCAAATCTTTCCGTGGAATTCCCAGTCCCTGATCAGAAATACTCATGATCACATGGTTGTGGGTTTCCAAAAGCCGGGCAGTAATCACCCCACCGTCTGGGGAATACTTGATCGCGTTATTCATAATATTATCAATAACTTGCGTAAACTTATCAGTATCAATCTCTACCCAGAGGTCTTTCTTAGTGAAGAACCGCTCGATTGTATACTTCTTACTCTTCGGATCCTCTTCCTTTTTAATAATCATGTCAAAGCGATCCAAAATGTAATTGAAGAGTTCGTTAATATTGACGTATTCAAGGTTTAATTTAGTCGTTCCGGCATCCATCCGCGATAGGCTCAGCAAATCGTTAATCATCCGGATCATCCGTTCAGTTTCATCCTGAACAACCTTAAGGAATTGAGGTGCAATCTCTTTGTCTTGCCAAGCACCATCGCTTAGTGCTTCAACATAACTCTTAACACTAGTTAATGGAGTCCGCAGTTCATGTGAAACATTAGAAACAAACTCCTTACGTTCCTGTTCCTCTTTTTGTTGACTGGTAACGTCATGAAGGACACAGACCAGACCACTAACAAAACCTGATTCACGTTGAATTGGTGAGAAGTAAGCATTTAGGATCAAGTTACTTCCTGAGTTCGACATGTCGAGAATCATTTCTTTTTGCTCACTGTTAACGAGTTGTCGAACTGTATAGTCATGACGAATATCAAGAACATCAATGATTGACTTACCAATCAATTCATCTTCATGATCAACTCCTAATAACTGGAGAGTCATATTATTTACAATCGTTACGTTTCCTCGTCGATCAGTAGCTAAAACCCCATCAGACATGTGGGAGAGAACGCTATCCAACCGCCGTCGTTCAGAATCACTAGACTCTTGGGCCTCTTCAACACGAACTGACAAGTTGTTGACCGCCCCAGCTAATTGACCTAATTCATCATTTCCCATTACCCGTACTTGACCAGAGAAATCACCACGGGCAATCCGTAATGTTTGTTTCCGCATTTCCTCAATTGGCCGAGTTATTTCCTGGGAAATAATAATAGC
Organism: Candidatus Limosilactobacillus merdavium; assembly: GCA_018883805.1. Taxonomy (GTDB): domain Bacteria; phylum Bacillota; class Bacilli; order Lactobacillales; family Lactobacillaceae; genus Limosilactobacillus; species Limosilactobacillus merdavium. The sequence goes on from JAHLFK010000005.1 coordinate 38,965, forward strand.
TAGTAGCAGGCCAATCACAATTGTAATCAAGGCAGCTGACAAGTAAATCAACGTAATACTATTAATATTAGAATAGACACTTTCTAGACTTGCTCGTAGATAGACAACCCCGACAACGTTATTGTTGTTATTATCAACCAGCGGAATAATATTAACGTAGTACCGCGTATGGTTGCTATTATCATAAACATTTTCGGTATGTGATCGGTTATTAACCAATGTTGTCTTGATTGCTTGATCGGTCGTCTTCTGTCCAATCATATTTCGGTTATCAAAGTTGCTCGTTCCCCGGACGACGCCTTGACTATCGATTACCCGAATTTCCGAAATGTTATTATTATTCACTTCAGATAAAATTTTCCGAATCTTACGGTTGGCCTTACTATGGTTGGAGCTTATTAATTGCTCACTCAATGAGTTATCAACGTAAGATGGAAGTTCAATTGTTTGTTTAAATGTATTTAGGTTTTGATGCTCCAATTGACGCACAAAAACCGCCCCAACGCATTCCATCGTTAACATCAACATTAACGCGAAAACGAGGGCGATTTTGAACCGGATCGATTGATAGAATTTTAATTTGCTGTTCACAACTGGCTAGCCTCTAATTTTGATCAGGATTTGCTAAGTAGTAACCAACACCGCGACGAGTAATTAACCATTGCGGATGACTTGGATTATCCTCAATCTTTTCCCGCAACCGCCGAACAGTAACATCAACTGTTCGAACATCACCAAAGTAATCATAGCCCCAAACTGTTTGGAGAAGGTGTTCACGATTAATTACTTGACCAATATGTTCCGCAAGATAGTGCAGTAATTCAAATTCACGGTGAGTTAAGTTAATATTTTCACCGCGCTTAGAAACAGTATATGCTTCTGGGTGAATTACCAAATCGCCTACTTGGATGTCAGTATTATTATCTTCCTCTGCTGGTGCTTTGACAGCTGCTTGACGTCGCAAGTTAGCTTTTACCCGTGCCACTAATTCACGGTTAGAGAATGGCTTAGTGACATAATCATCGGCACCTAGTTCAAGCCCAAGGACCTTATCCAATTCAGAATCCTTAGCAGTAACCATAATAATTGGTGTTGTATGCTTAGCCCGAACCCGCTTGGCAACTTCAAGGCCATCAATCTTTGGTAGCATTAAGTCTAAAATAATTAAATCTGGCTTTTCACTTTCTACCTTTTCAAGTGCTTCTTCACCATCAAAAGCAACGACAACTTCGTAACCTTCTTTTTCAAGATTAAACTTGATGATATCAGAAATTGGCTTTTCATCATCAACAACTAAAATTTTCTTTGCCATATCAATGCTTACCTCCACATAGGTATTATTGATTATTGATTATTAATCATTCATTCGTTTTCAATATTAAAGGACCGAAACCACGAAGATTACAGTCCTAATTCGTAATTTCTCTCTGTACGACATAAAAGGCGAAAACTGACTATTAACGGCCTTTTACTTTGTAAATATTATACCACATCGGTAATAGATCTATTTAATTTGCAACTTATTGTTGACATCGCGAAAGAATAATGATAGATTTATATATGTTCTGATTGAACAAGTTATATGGGCAGTTAGCTCAGCTGGCAGAGCAACGGACTCTTAATCCGTGGGTCCAGGGTTCGATCCCCTGACTGCCCATCAGAGGTTTACAAGATCACCAATTTGGTGGTCTTTTTTTTGTGCAAAAAACTGGCATTGATTTTCATCAATACCAGAATACTTATCCGTTGATTTAAAATGTCTGTCGTTTTCTTAACTGTACTGAATCGTATTCTCTTGTTGGTGATGGTATTTCCGCATCATCTCTGCCATATGAACTTCATGGATCAGGAATTCATGTGTACGACAGATATAGTCATTTTCTCGACCAATCTTGGCGATATAACCATTAATATAATCAACCTCTGTTGGTCGTCCCTTAGAAAAGTCCTGGTACATTGATGGGTAATGGTATTTATAGGCCTTACTGATAGTGGTAACTGAATCAATTTCTTC
>JAHLFK010000038.1 GCA_018883805.1 Candidatus Limosilactobacillus merdavium
GATACGCAAATTTTAGGAATTGGTAATAATGGTCATATCGGTTTTAATGAGCCTGGAACCCCTTTTGATAGCCAAACCCATAAAGTAAAGTTAACCCCTGCTACTATCAATGCCAATGCACGCTTCTTTACTTCAAGTAAGGACGTGCCAACGGAAGCCTACACGATGGGAATTGGTTCAATCTTGCAAGCAAAACATATCATCTTACTCGCATTTGGTGAGCAAAAAGCAGACGCAATCAACAAAATGGTCAACGGTAAAATCACAACCGCTGTTCCAGCATCAGTCCTCCAAAAACATCCAAACGTAACAGTGATTCTTGATGAACAAGCCGCAAGCAAACTAGCTTAACCAGCACTTTTCTGTAATGCCATGGTCTTGGCAATAATACCGACATCTGATTGGTTCAACCCGGCAATCATTTCCGCGTTGTCTGCTGGGTAATCAATTACCTGACCATGATGGAGAGCAATTAACTGGATGAATAATTTAGTTGACCGGCCATTCCCTTCACGAAACGGATGAATATAATTTAGATCATTTAAGAGAGCAGCATAATCCTCAATGGTAGGCTGCTTTTTCATATTCAATCCCCCAATTTCATCATTAATATATTTAATTGCATTATCAAAGCGACCATATTCCAAAAAATCAAAACCTGCCTTTGAAATATAGTAGTTACGTAACTCACCCGCCCAGTCATAAAGCCAACCAAAAAGGAATTTATTAATCGTCTGTAAATCTTCAAAGCTTTTAATTTTCGGTTGTTGTTGAAGGAGGGCCACTTCCCTTTCTGCTACGCCGCGATACTCAATTAAGCTTAATTCATCTGTATTTTTAATTGCAAATTTATTGCGGAGGGTTCCATTATCATATAAAAATTTTGCTTGAAGTTCTTCATCAGTCATCTTCGTCACCAAATAGCTGCTCAATTTCCATTAAAATTTCATCATCTGGATTTTCAGCATTCTCTTTTAATTGTCTTACCTCTGCGGCTGTAGGTTCCCATCCCTCTAAAACATTACTTTCAACAGCAAACCGAACTTGTTGATAAGAAGAAGGTGTTTGGAACTGCACGTGCTGAATCGTTAGTTGATCATCGTCAGTATGCAGGTGAAAATCAAAGTCCTGAATCCGATCTAATAATTCTCCTGGACGCTCTCCTAAAGCATCTGCAAGTGCATTAAGAATCTGAATTGACCAGGTTGCAACGGGACGTTTAAGTGTTTCGTTAACCTGCGCAACGTCCAGGCCGCTTTCTTGAGCGACAAATGCGACGGTCATATTATTGGTTTTTAAAATATTGATGATATTTTCTGCCATGTTCTTACTCCATTTTTACTTTATCGTTTCCATTATAGCGAGAAAACAAAATAATGAAAAATAGACTGCTAACTCCCAAATAATGAAAGTAACAGTCTATTTTAAGCAATTAAGCATGTTTACGCTTGCGATCAATAATTGTCAATCCGGTTGCTGCCATTAATGAATTTCCGAGAAGAAGTAATGCAAGATCTTCATCGTTACTAGTTTGTGGTAAAGCTGATTGCTGGTCAGCTGCTTTTTGTTTTTGGCCATTAATTGATGTAGGCGTCAAATTAATTAATTGATTATTAGCAGCTACGGTTTGTTGCTTAGATTGAGCATGTAGTGTAACAGTTTCGGCGGGTTGACCAGCTGTTGTTGGCAAGGTTACTGTTGGAGATACCGGTTGGCTCGGAACTTCTTGAAGCTGATTTCCTTCAGTCTGGGAATTAGCATCGTTTTGAGTGTTCTGATTAGTTCCTGTTTGTAACTGTGAATCTGAGTCAGCCTTCGCTACTTGTTCAGCAGTCAAGTAAATCTTACGGTTCATTGTTGGCGCAGTAATTGGTTTACCATCATTAGTCATATCAGTAATATAGTCAATAAACGCGTCTGTATCTTGACCAACAATCCCGACAACTTTAGTACCCTTAAATGCAGAAAAGCTATCTCCACCACCTGCTAAAAAGTCATTAATAACAACATTGTAAGTCTTATTCATATCAAGCGGTTGATTATGTTGGTCATAAACTTGAACGACCTTATATGGTTGGTTAGGATCGTTTTGATCAGTATAAGTATAACGAAGCCCGGAAATTTGTAAGTAATAAGCTTGATCTTCGTCGTATTGTTGATTCAAGGCTTCAACGATTTGTGCCCCTGTCATTTCAACTACCCGCAAAATATTACCAAATGGTTGAACTGCTTGAGCACTGCCCCATGTAATGGAACGATCAGGATTAACATGCAGATCTGCACGAACGCCGCCTGTATTAGTCATCGCAAAATCTGCTAGTAAGCCCACCTTATGAGCAGCATATAATTGACCATCGACAACTAATTCACCAACGGCAGTTTCACGAGTAGGGGTATTATGTAGTCATCCAAGAATATCGCCTGTTGTAGCAGCTTCCCCTATTTTCTTATTAATAATTGGTGCTACTCGATTGTTAGCATCTTCAACAATTGCTGTAACATTTGCATCTGTTTTGATATTAGGTGCATTCTTTTCAGATAATACCGGAAAGACATGCGAAACGAGACTATTTGGTGCGAAATCATTAGTTGTTGGATCGATATAACCGATAATATCATCGTAAGCCTTACCCGTGTAAATGGCTTGCACTAATTTTACACTACCAACAGTAGCATTAGCATATTGGTGGGAGTGACCAGCAATATAAAGGTCGACAGAATTATCAGGGTCAATTTGGTAAAGCTTCTTAATGATATCAACAGCATTACCTTTAGTGCTGCCATCTTTATCAGTTGAAACCCCTGTATGGGCAAGAACTACAATTGCGTTAACACCTTTTTTGCGTAAAATTTGATCATATTTTGCAATTGTTTCAGCCTCGTCTAAAACATCATAATCTTTGTAATTATCGTATAAGGTTAAAATTGGTAGGGAAGTAGTTTCAATCCCAATAAATCCGATCCGGGCAACTTTACCATCACTAGTATGAATTTCTTTAATCAAGTATGGTTGCATTCCAAATGGGATTTGACCATCAGATTTATTTACAACATTGGCAGTAATGATATTAATCCCTGTTTTCACATGAGGATAGGCCATCTCAGCTTCATTATATTGTTTAGTAGGTTCACCACCATTAACAATCCGCATATACTCAGCTAAACCTTCATCGAACTCATGGTTTCCCAAAGTTCCTATTTCAAAATGCATTGCGTCTAAAGCATGCATGGTTGATTCGTCTTGGAGAAGAGCAGAATTTGCTGGAGAAGCCCCAACCATATCTCCGGCTTCTACCCGAATTGAGGTTCCCGTCGGATTAGCGTTCTTAAAACTTTCCTCCGCCGCATCAAGGTTACCAGCTAGGCGTGCAACTGTTCCGGCATTCGAATAAGTCTTATCTCCAATCGTAGCTGATCCAGTCGTTTCTAACCCACCATGCAAGTCATTGATTCCTAAAATCTGAACTGGAATGTCACTTTGATATTTGGCCGGGTCAGACCAATCAGTAGTTGTTTGCGGTGTACTTGCCTCATCCTTATTAGTCTGAACCATTGGAGTAACATTGCTATGGGTAGTTTCTCCATTAGCTGCTGTATCAGTCGTATCCGCATGAACACTATTAGCTTGGAAATATAATCCTAACAGTGCTGTACCTAACAATAAACAATATTTTGAACTATTATTCTTCATAAAAAACTCCTCTATAAATATACAATGGACAATAGCCTAAAAGTTGTTTTAATTTTATCATGACCAAAAGTTAATTTTTATAGCAATTTCGATAATTTTGTAAGGGTATACAATGAGATTAGATTAACTTTTTAAATCACCTTTTATATGATATGATCTTACAGGGGAAAACAACTATATAATGAATATGGGGGAAGTGGACCGTGAGAAAACTAGCAACAATATTTACTAGCTTTTTTGCTGGAATATGTTTATTTATTATTCCAATTAACCAACACTCAGTACTTGCCAGTGATTTACCACTCACCGTTAATATCCCAGACGGTAAGAATGCGCAAGCTACAAGCAAAGGGCTTAAGATTGATACTGAAGCAGACGGATCTGTCACTTTTTCAGGAAAGACTGAAGCCAATGCAGCGATTAAAATTGTAAAGCATGGCGGAAACAACGGTCGCTATACTGTCGAAGCCGATGATAATGGTAATTTTAGTAAGAGTCTAAAACTTGCTACTAGTACCAAGAAGTGTCGTTTCGATATTACTGCCACTAACAGTGATGATGATAAAAGCGCCAAAACAAGTTTTACTGTTACTAATACTACTTACGTAAAACCAGTTGTTGAAAGCGAATCATCTTCAGAAATATCATCTAGCAGCAGTAGCGAGGAAAGTTCAGCAGTTAATACAGGTACCAGTTCAACTGCACCATCGAATAACGGTGATATGCGAACCGATCAGGCCGGTATGATCGTTGGTAATGCTCGTTCAAAAATCTACCATACGCCTGATCAGCAAGGCTATCATATGAATTCAGCAAATGCGACCTATTTCAACTCAGAAGCAGAAGCGCAAGCCGCTAGATACCGCAAATCATTAAGATAAATAATTTCAAAGTCATTATTGCCCTCCCCACAATAATGGCTTTTTTATATTATAAGAAAAAGCTAAGAAGAATTTCCTAGCTTTTGAAATGAAGGCCGATTTGACTGTGGAAGATAATATGGAGTTAAAGAGCATTAAATGCATTTTTTAGGCTTTCACTTAAATATATACGTAAAAAAGATAACATTTACACTTTTTATTTTAAAAAATAAAGATCTCCTATCTGGTGATACGTAAAAGAGTAGATAAGAGATCTTTACATTAAGATTTGTGGGAGAAGAAAGAGAGCGAGACAGGAATCACCTGTTACTTCGTTTTTTGACGTAAACCTAGTCTTTGGAGGCCACGCAAACATCAATAGTCACCAACAGCTTTGCCAAGCGATGATAAACCATTGTTGTACTGCGCTGTCACCTCATTATGAAAGCAACTTGACTCATATCACAGCTCCCATTAGGGAAGTGATTGCAGACGAAGACAGCAACTAATGGGGAAAGGAGTCTATGAACGAACAAGTCTTCATCTCGCAAATCACCTCCCCTATAAATATATATACGCAAAAAACTGATTTTTGCACTTTTTATTTTTAATTTTTTTATCTAATTTCATCATCGCAAATTTAAATACTGTTTTAAACTTATATTTCATGCTGATATGCGACATAACTACGGCCATTCCTTGATCGAACAATTAACTGATCTGGAATTTGCTCCTCAAGTTCAGTGATATGACTGATAATTCCAATCATCCGGTGACCTTCGAGTTCTTGAAGGGAATGAAGAGCATCTTCAAGAGCTTGCTGATCAAGGGAACCAAATCCTTCATCGATAAAGAGCGCATCAATCTTAATTCCCCCACTTTGCTCTTGGACAATCTGGCAGAGAGCTAAAGCAAGAGCAAGTGAAGCCATAAAACTTTCACCACCAGAAAGCGTCCGGGCACTTCGCGTTCTGCCAGCATTATCATCATATACATTAACTTCAAGCCCACTCCACTTGGCACCAGCCCCATGACTTTCTGTTGCTAATTCAAACTGGTAGCGACCATTAGTTAACCGGTCTAACTGAACATTGGCTGCTACTAAGACATCTTGAAAATATGCCTGTAATACATACCGTTCTAAGCTAACATGGTTTTCAGTATTCCCAGTCACAACATCTGTTAATGTTTGTAATTCATTAATTTCTTGATCAAGTTTTCCTGTTTTCACAACCGCCTTAATAATCTTTTGATCTGTTCCTTCTAATTGCTTATACTGAGCAGTTAACTGACCAATTTCTTGCTGACATTGCCGAAGTTGTTCACGCTCAGCATTAAGTTTTGTCTGCGTTGATGCAATATCTGGCATCGGATGGTTATTGATGGCCTTAGTCAACCGCTCTTGTTGGGACTGATTATCCTGGACTTGATTCTCAAAGGTCGTTACCTGTTCACGTAATGATGACAATGTTGCTACTTGTTCACTAGCTTCTTGCCAGAAATCCCATTTAAGCTGGACATCATATTGCGCTAAAAGGTTCATAAGATATTGGTGTAAGTTATCCTGTTGCGTCGTTTGGGTGGCAAGTTCTTCTTTAGTCTGAGCGATTCGACTATTTGTCCCTGCTAATTTTTCGGCATTTTCTTGTCGTTGTTGTTGTAATGACTCAAGCTGGTTATTAAAGGCTTTGATCGTTAGTTGATCAGTTTGAATTTGCTTGTCAGCAGCTTCTTTAGTAGGAAATTTTGCTGGTAAAGAAGCTGCTTTTTCTTTCAGAATAGTCTGCTTGGCGATTAAATCCTGTTTACAGCGGTTCACACTTTCGTCTATTTTATCTAATTCTTCTTGAGAGAACTTGGATTCTTGTTGCAATTCTTCCTCTTCTTGGCGCCATTGTTTAACCTGTTGTTCTATTTTAGCAAGATCATTCTTCATTTGTGCTAGTTTTTGAGCATGATTTTCGATTTGTCCTTCCCAATCACTCGGTAATTCATTATCCCCTAACAGTTCAGCTAAATTTGCCTGCTTGGTTTCTACCTCTGTCGTTAAGTTAGTAATTTGGGCAACGCTTTGGCGAACTTGCTCTTTTAACTGGTCAAGCCTACTACGGTTTTGTTGAGCTTTAACGGTTGCCGCTTTAACTTGCGCTTCCGTTACCAATTCACCATCATCTGCTAAGCTTGCCGGATGGGGGTGGTCAAGTGATCCACAAATTGGGCAAGGGGTGGCCGGCTTTAATTTTTGAGCAAGAATGGCAATTTGGTGACGGGCAAAGCGATCATTTAAGTCATTCAACTCACCTTGCGATTTTTGAACGAGTTTTTCAGCATCCCCCTGCTTTTGCTCTAATTTCGCGCAATTTTTCTTTTCAGATAAAAGTTTTGTTTCTAATTGCTTTAAATCTTTTCCGGCAGTCGTTAATTTTTCCTGAAGAGCTTCTTGTTTTGCTATGTGAACTTGAACCTCACCCAAGTTTTCATGCTCTTTTAAATTATTAGTAATAACCGTCAATTGTTGTTGAGCATCTTGTAACTTCTTCTGGAAAGCAGCTTGTTGCTTTTTCTGTTGCTTTAAGTTTGCTTGTAGTTCATCGACAGTTGATCTTAGTTTATCTCGATCATCGAATAATGGGAGTTTATTCGTCAAGTCGGCAACTTCTGTTTGAAGATGATCAATCTTTTCTTGCCGCTTGCTCGTTTGTTGTAGTTCGGTTTCAATTGTTTGCTGTTGCTTTTGAAGATTACGCAGGTCCTCATGGAGAATATTACTGTCTGCTGTTAATTTTTGGAGACGCTTTTCGCCATCTTTCCATCGTTGATATTTTGTCTGGTGTTCTTGGTACCAGTCAAGGACTTTTACTTGCTGCTTTGTTTCTTGGATCTCTCCTGCTTGAGCTTGCAGTGTTTTTCCAGCCTTGATAAGTTCAGCTAACTCCTCAATATTCTTCTTCAACTCTTGCTCAGTATGAAGTTGGGCATCAAGCTGATCAACTTTCTTTTGCTGTTGCTGCTCATCATCGCCCAAGTGTTCAAGATTAGCCTTTAGTCGGGATAAGTAATTTTTTGCTTCTGCTAACCATTCTTTAGTGGTTAATTGCGCATCAATCGCGGTTACGGTTTCCTTTAATGATTGAAGTTTTGTTTCTTGGGCCGTTAATGACTTCTTCTGTTCGCGCAAATCGTTTTTTAATTGCGTTGCCCACTGCTCATAACGGGACGTATTAAAGAGGTCTCTTAGAAGAGCTTCCTTCGTATTGCTATCTGAATCAAGAAACTGTCGAAACTTTCCTTGAGGGAGAAGAACAATCTGCTTAAATTGATCACGGGTTAGGTTGAGCAGGTCAGTAATAAACGTGTCTGCTTCCTTAATTTTAGTAATTTCATGGGGATGATC
>JAHLFK010000039.1 GCA_018883805.1 Candidatus Limosilactobacillus merdavium
CGACAGGTATAGGTCGAGTTTCAATTGCGTTTCGAAGGTTGCGTCTTCGTAAAAACGCTCAGTTTTAAATTATAACTGCAAACAATAATTCAAACTCTTACGCATACGCTGCCTAACAAGTAGCGCGCGTAAATCCATCCTGGGTTCGTCCATGATGCAGTGATGGGTTTCATATATTAGTGGACTACGCTTATTGCTCACGCTTGAAGTGATAAGAAGAGATTACCAAGCTAGTTAATCATGGTTGCCCTGATCAACGGCGTTTTGGTTAATGAAATTTAAATAGTTGAGATATGAACGTAGAGATTGAAATGGCGATATGCTTGGACACGGGTTCGACTCCCGTCATCTCCATTAGTGAATAATCAACATCATTTTAGGGATCGAGAGTGTTGTTAGATCAGCATTATCGGTCTTTTTGTTTAGCAGCCAAACTGTAATAGTCAGGATTATTCACTACTAGTTATATTAATTGATTTACTTTAAAATATTTCCTGGGAAATGTTAACGATGGGGGCTAAAGAGAGAAATGAAAATATTAATGATTGAGGACAACCATTCAGTATGCGAAATGATGGCAATGTTCTTTAAAAAAGAAGGCTGGCAATATGAATTTGCTTATGATGGCGTCGAAGCAGAAGAAAAGTTTAGTAAAGCTCCTCAGGAATGGGATGTCGTGCTACTGGATCTAAACTTACCAAAGAAAGATGGAATGCAAGTAGCCGCTGATATTCGCCGGATCTCAACTGTTGTTCCTTTAATTATGTTGACTGCGCGGGATTCTGAAAGCGATCAGGTCTTAGGACTAGAGATTGGTGCTGATGACTATGTTACTAAGCCTTTTAGTCCGATTACACTAATCGCACGAATTAAGGCATTACAACGGCGCTCTCGTTTGACATCTACAGAAAACCAGCAGCATGTTGAAAGTGATAATTTTGATATTAAAACTGCTCACTTTAAGATGGATACCAAGACAAGAGAAGTATATCTTTATGGGAAGCCAGTGAAGGATCTTACACCAAAGGAATTTGATCTTTTGAAAACTTTGGCAAGTAAACCGCGCCAAGTTTTTACCCGGTCACAATTACTCCAACTAGTTTGGGATTATGAATATTACGGTGATGAACGGACTGTAGATGCCCATATTAAGAAGTTGCGGCAAAAGCTTGAAGCTGTTGGACCGCAAGTAATTCAAACAGTTTGGGGCGTTGGTTATAAGTTTGATGATGAAGGTAATTAACCATGAAGCTAATTTATCGTTTGATGATTGCATTTTTTACGGTAATTGTTACGTTAATGATTGTCCTAAGTATTGCATTCATTAATGTAACAAATGAAACGATGTATCGAAATACATGGAAACAGTTAACCTCGTATTCCGATAGTCTGGTTCAGGATGCAATTCGCTACGATACGACCGACCATAAATTTAAGGGGTTTGAAAACCAAGCATTATTAAGTAATGCAGCTTTACTTTCTAACCAGCAAATTCACTTTGCGATCTTTGATGTTAGTCAACAACAGACATTTGCTAGTAATGGTTTTGCTCCACAGATTAAGAAGAGTGATTGGAAAAAGTTGAAGAAGGGCAAGACAATTTATTTACGGTTTACTAAGCCCCAAATTAATGTCCGTAATGAGCATCAGGCTGCGATGACAGAGGTTATTCGACCATACTTCTACCATAAAAAAATGATTGCAGTAGTTTCAATTGCAACCTTTGTATCGGTCGTTGAAGAGAACATGCACCAATTAAAGATTAATTTGGCAATTGCCTTTTTGATTGCAACGTTAATCGCGTTAATCATTAGTTATATTTTGGCACGATCAATTACCAAGCGGATTGATCAACTGCGGGTGGCTACTCGTCAGGTTGCTAAAGGAAATTATCAAGTTAAGGTGCCGGTTAATGGTAAAGACGAAGTGGATGACTTGGGAAGAAGCTTCAATCAGATGACAAATGCGCTCAGAGAATCTGACCAGGAAATTCGCCGCCAAGAGGAACGACGGAGAAAGTTTCTTGCAGATGCGACTCATGAAATGCGGACACCATTAACGACCATTAACGGGCTGTTAGAAGGCTTACAGTACGATGCAATTCCTGAAGAAGATCGGAAGCATAGTATTGAATTAATGCGGAACGATACTCAAAGATTAATTCGCTTAGTAAATGACAATTTGGATTATGAAAAAATCAGGACTAACCAAATTTCAATGGATCGGAAACTCTTTGATTGTTCTGCAGTTCTAAATAATCTTAATGAACAGTTAGCTAAACGGGCTGAAGAAAAGAATGATCGGATTCAAATGGACGTTCCAGATAACCTATTAGTTTATGCTGACTATGATCGTTTTGTACAAATTATGTTTAACATTATCCAAAATGCTATTCAATTCACTGACAATGGACTAATTAAAGTATCGGCACGGCGGGTTGAACACGGCTGTGAGTTTAAGATTAGTGATAATGGAATGGGGATGACCCAAGAACAGTTGAAGAATATTTGGGAACGGTTCTATAAAGCTGATCAGTCCCGGAGTAATAGCCAATATGGTGAATCAGGTCTTGGTTTGTCAATCGTTCATGAATTAGTACACCTTCATGGTGGGAAGATTACTGTTGAAAGTAAGCCAAAGAAAGGGACAACCTTTACGATCTTCTTACCAGATCGCGAATATGCTCCTCATATTTCTTCCAAAAACTGATATTTCACATTTATACCAATTTTTTATTAAACGCTTACTTCTCTTTTACATCAATCGAATAACTAACGTAGACCACAAATTTATTTTGTGAAAGTACTTGTGTAAACGTTTGCATCGGAATATAATACTACTTCGTAATAATTATTCATTTGATAGGAGAGAATAAAAGATGGCCTATTTACTTGCATTAATCCCCGCTCTTGGTTGGGGGCTTATGCCATTAATCACTGGTAAGATTGGTGGTTCAGCTGTTAATCAGATGTTCGGTATCGGTGCCGGTGCAACAATTATTGGTTTAATTGCATATGCGGTTACTCAACCAACTGTTAGCACGACCGCTTTCTGGTTCTCAGTATTGTGTGGTGCGCTTTGGACAATTGGTCAAATTGGTCAATTCGTTTCTTTCAAGCGGATGGGTGTTTCCAACACAATGCCACTCTCAACTGTTTTTCAGTTAGTTGGTAACTCATTAATCGGGGTTATTATCTTTGGCGAATGGCACAGTACTCGTGCTTTGACAATTGGCTTCATTGCATTGGCAATCGTTGTTGTTGGTGCTTTAATGACTTCAGTTTCTGATGGGAACTCTGATAAGAAGGTTACTACTAGTAACTTTATTTTCTTACTTGTAACTACTGTTGGTTTTTGGGTTTACTCAGCATTCCCAAAGATTCCGGTTGTTGCTAATGAAAGTGCTCAAGGAATCTTCCTTCCTGAAATGCTTGGTATTTTGTTAGGTTCAGTTCTTTACGCACTCTTCTCTGGTAATGCTTCTGCATTCAAACAACGTGAACAATACCTCAACATTCTTGGTGGTCTGTCATGGGGAATTGCCGCTTTTGCTTACATCTTCTCAGCAAAGGCTCTCGGTGTTACTGAAGCATTTATCTTTACTCAATTAAACGTTATCATTGCAACCTTTGGTGGTATCTGGGTTCTTCATGAACATAAGAGTCATCGTGAAATGACTTATACCGTTTGGGGAATTGTCTTGATCGTTATTGGTAGTATTGCAACTGCATTTGCATAAAACAAATAATTATATTGAATAAAAACATCAATGTATTCAGATTTTAAGAATACATTGATGTTTTCATTTTAAAAATGTTTAAACTAAATTGAAAACGGCTTCATCGTTCGGTATGATTAAAAGTGTAAATAATATTTATAAGAAAGAAGTTCTGAAAATGACACATATTAGCTTCGATCATTCTGGTTTAAAGAAATTCGTTAATGATAACGAATTAGGCGAAATGCAAGCAATGGTAAATGCTGCAGATGATGAATTACGGAACGGTACCGGTGCTGGTGCAGATTTCCGTGATTGGCTCCATTTGCCAACT
>JAHLFK010000040.1 GCA_018883805.1 Candidatus Limosilactobacillus merdavium
CTTGACGGTTTAAGTCAACATATGAGTACTTGCTGGTATGAGTGTTCTTACCGGCATCTTCTTCAATATGCATTTCTTCAATCCCGACTTTTTTCTTCTTACCATTAACTTCAATTTCAATCCAACCATCATGAGCGATTGGTGTTTCTGATTGAGTGATTTGGTAAGCCTTTGGGTTATCTGGGTAGAAGTAGTTCTTCCGGTCAAAGTGCATATGACGAGCAATTTGAGCATGAAGAGCAAGTCCTGCCATGATACCATCACGAACACAACCCTTGTTCAGAGTTGGCAAAACACCAGGATAACCCCAGTCGATCACGTTAGTATTTCTGTTAGGTTGGTCACCATATTCTACTGGTGATGGACTGTAAATTTTAGAATTAGTCTTTAATTCGACGTGGACTTCTAGTCCGATCGTTGTTTCAAAGTTCATCTTAGTTTTGGCCTCCTAACTTAGGTGCCTTCTTGTGGACATCAGTTGTTTGTTCAAAGACATAAGCGGTGTTGTAAATTGTTTGTTCATCAAATGGCTTACCAATGATTTGCAAACCAACTGGCATACCATTCTTAGCAGAGAAGCCTGCTGGAACAGACATTGCAGGAAGACCAGCCATGTTAACTGGAACAGTCAATACATCGTTCATGTACATTGTTTGTGGATCGTCAATTTCGGCACCAATCTTAAATGCAGTTGAAGCACCAGTGGCACCAAGAATAACATCATGATCCTTGAAGACATCTTCAAAGTCCTTAGCAATCAAACGACGAACCTTAGCGGCCTTGTTGAAGTAAGCATCGTAGAAACCAGCTGAAAGGGAGAAGGTCCCTAACATAATCCGCCGCTTAACTTCTTCACCGAAACCTTCAGTCCGTGAACGAACATAAACATCATCAATGTTCTTAACGTCTTTTGCACGGAAGCCATAACGAATACCATCGTACCGTTGAAGGTTTGATGATGCTTCAGATGAAGCCAAGATGTAGTAAGCTGGTACACCGTACTTAGTGTGTGGTAAGGAAACTTCATCAACGATTGCACCAAGTGATTCAAGGTGTTCAAGAGCATTCTTAATTACTTCGTGAACATCATCGTTGATACCATCGAAGTATTCCTTAGGGACAGCAATCCGCAAGCCCTTAACACTAGTGCTGTCGTTTAATTGAGCAGCCCAGTTAGGAACTTCCTTTAATGATGAAGTCATATCGTGTTCATCGTTACCACTAATCATTTGAGTTAACAGAGCGTTATCCTTAACGGTCCGTGTTAACCAACCAACTTGGTCGAAACTAGAACCAAAGGCAATGATTCCCCAACGAGATACACGGCCGTATGTTGGCTTCATACCAACGATACCGTTGAATGATGCTGGCATTCGGATAGAACCACCAGTATCAGTACCTAAAGCACCGAGGACGTCACCAGCAGCAACTGCAGCTGCAGAACCACCTGAAGAACCACCAGGAACCCGGGTAAGATCCCATGGGTTGTGAGTAGTGAAGAATGCAGAGTTTTCAGTTGATGAACCCATGGCGAATTCATCCAAGTTAGTCTTACCAACGTTAATGAATCCGTTGTTGTTCAACTTTTCAACAACTGTAGCATCATAAACAGGGTTAAAGTTTTCCAAGATCTTAGATGCTGCGGTAGTCTTTAAGCCCTTGGTTAAAATATTATCCTTAACTGCCAATGGAATACCTGCAGTCAATTGATCATCGCTAATTCCTTGTTGATCAATTTCAGCAGCCTTCTTCATTGCAGCATCTTCGTTTAAGGTGATGAAGGCCTTAACTTGGTCTTCGTTGCCCTTGATGTGATCAAAGGTTTCCTTAGTTAACTCAGTTGCGCTGATCTTCTTGTTCTTTAGATCATCGTGTAACTGGCTTAAATCGGTTTGATAGAAATCCATTATTCGCCGTCCTCACTTTCGTCGATGATTGCAGGAACCTTAATGTACCCGTCATCAGTATCAGGAGCGTTATTCAGCAGTGCATCAGTCTCTTCTTTAGAGCTCTTAACTGCCTTGTCCTCACGCATAACATTTTCCCGATCTGAAGCTGAAGTCATTGGTTCAACACCATCGGTATCAACATTAGTGAGGTCTTCAAACATATCAATAATGCTTCCTAATTGAGTGGTAAACTTGGTAAGTTCTTCATCCTTAAATTCCAACTTAGCAAGTTCAGCAACGTGTTCTACTTGTTGCTCAGTGATTTTACTGGCCATTCTCTCTACCTCTTTTCCAGTAATTATGGCTTAAATATAGTACATACATTTTATAATTTTAGCACAGAATACTAATGGTTTTCACTATTCAGTACTAAATATTAGTGGGAAAAGAAAGTGCTTCGTAATCGTGAAAGAAATTAATCTTTCGGTTACGAAACACTTAACTTTTTTATTTAGATTATTTCTACTGCGGCTGAGTCGGAATATGCTCGCCAGGAGCTTGCTAGGAGTTCGAATGCAGCTGAGTCGAAACGTGCTCAGCCTAACCTTCCTCGAGCTAACGACCTAGGCAGCTAAGCCGAAATGTGCTCGCCAGGAGCTTGCTAGAGCTAGCAACCTCCCTCCTAGGCGCTAGTCGCCTTCGTCGGGAGAAATTGCTAGCCTTCCGCAAGCTCTTTGCTGGCTCGCACTCTAATTTTTAATACGAATCAAAGACGTGGCTTTGGAATTTGTCGGAACCGGAATTACGGTAGACGACGGCCTGCATTTCGTTGCTTGATTGAATCTTAATATCGATTGGGATACCACTAGGCAAGTACTTTCTAGCAGCACGAGCAATGTATTGTGTGAAACTGGTAATTTCAGTTTGGCTGTAGAATTGCGTAGTGATCGTAATGTGCATCCCCGTCAATGAACTACCATTGTACTGTGCTTGAGCAGTAACACCACTCAAGTTAGGGAAGAAGCTTTGAACCTGGCTCTTGAAGTTGGAGAAGCTATCGTTATCTCCTTGGTCAGACTTAGTTTCTTGATCAGTTCCGTTAGCCTTAGGTAAGACGGCGGTTCTGTAGTTCAACTTATTCCAACTGCTGATCTTGTTTCCATTGTTCTTGCTGTAAGCAAAGAAGCTACCACCGACTAAACTGTCATCAGGTGCTTGCTTATACAAGGCAATAACAATTGGAACATTCCGTAATTCTTTCTTCTTCCGCAAACGGTTCAAGATCTTTTGGGCAGCAATTTCACCCTGACGTTTTACTTCCGCATTGCTAATGTTCTTAGTGAAGTTTGGACCATCAGTCTTCTTTTGGTAATTATATTCAGAGTTAATCCCAATCCCAATTGTGATCCCATGAAGCTTCATTGAATTACCACTTTCTGTCATGAAATCCTGTTCTTCAATTTGTTGGATATATTCTGGGTTTGGATCGCTCTTCTTACCTTGAGCAGGGTTAAGTCCTTCTGGGTTACTCTTGCTCTTCCGCCCTAACCAGTTTTCAACTGTATCAGTATCAAGGTACTGACCTTCTTGGAAGATATAACTCTTAGTAGAGAAGACCCGCTTTGATACTTGAGTTAAGCCACTTTCGAAGCTCTTCAAGTTGTAAGGATTACTGTTCTGAGTAACATTTACACCCCGGGCCTTACTAGTCTTATAATGACCGTTCTTAATAACCCCTTGGTAAGTGCCGCTCAGAGATCCGGTAGTACTGTAATTCTTTGATGACTTTTGACCAAATCCACATGAAGCCAAAACAAGCGTTGACATCAAAAGGGCAACCCCAACGGTTACTTTTTTTAGTTTACTCTTCAACGTTTACTGTTCCTCCTTCATTGCTTGGCTAAAGCGTTGTTCATCCCAAACATCGATACCCAAATCTTGGGCCTTTGTAAGTTTGCTTCCCGCTTTTTCACCAGCAATGACAATATCAGTCTTTTTCGAAACACTGCCTGTTACTTTAGCGCCATGACTTTCTAGCCAGTCCTTAGCTTCACCACGAGTCATTTCAACCAGTTTACCTGTCAGAACAACTCGCTTGCCGTTCCACTCACTTGATTCATCAACTTGAGTGGTTGAGCCGAGGTATTCAAAGTTAAGACCAGACTGACGAAGTTCTTCGATTAATGATCGTACTTGATCATTCGCAAAGTAAGTTTCGACACTCTCACCAATCGTTGGGCCAATCCCATCAACTGCTGAAACCTCGTCCGCACTAGCATTCATTAAGTTGTCTAGATTGCCAAAGCGCGCCATAATCAGCCGTGCTGCTTTTGCGCCAACATGACGTATTCCTAAGCCAAATAAAAGACGCTCGACAGAATTATTACGACTATTATTGATCGATGTCAATAGGTTTGTCGCTGATTTTTCACCAAATTTATCTAAAGTTAATAATTGGTCTTCAGTTAAGGCATAAAGTCCCGCAACATCGCGGATTAACTTTTTATCCCACAACTGCTCAATAATCTTTGGCCCTAAGCCACCAATATCCATTGCATTCCGTGAAGCAAAGTGAGCCAGTCCTTCTTTAATCTGTGCTGGACACATTGGGTTGATACAACGAAGAGCAACTTCATCATCGAGATGAACAAGCTTCGAACCACATGCAGGACATTGAGTAGGAATTTCGTATGGTTCACTGTCAGCCGGACGCTTGCTTAGGTCAACTTTAGAAATTTCTGGAATTATGTCCCCTGCTTTATGCAAGAAGACAGTATCACCTAACCGAACGTCCTTTTCTTTAAGGTAGTCTGGATTATGCAATGAAGCACGACTTACTGTTGTTCCAGCGAGTTGAACCGGATCCATGACTGCTGTAGGTGTGACGTTCCCTGTCCGCCCAACAGTCCATTCAATATCATGAACAACTGTTGCCTGCTCTTCTGGTGGGAACTTATAAGCAATCTCCCAACGTGGCACCTTAACAGTATTACCAAGCGCTTCTTCGGTTTCAAGATCATTGACCTTTTCAACGATTCCATCAATACCATATGGTAACTGATCCCGCTTAGCAGTGTACTCATTAATGTAATCTTCAATTTCTTGACGATTATGAACAACCCGATTATCTGGATTAACCTTAAAGCCAAGTTCACGCATCTTATCGAGTGCTTCTGCTTGAGTAGTAACGCCAATCTTTTGATATTCAGGAACATAGTACATGAATGTATCTAGATCTCGTTTAGCAGTTACCTTTGGATCTAATTGACGAAGGCTTCCTGCTGCGGCATTACGAGGGTTAGCAAAGACTGGTTGCCCCTCTGCTTCCCGTTCAGCATTAAGTTTGGCAAATGATTCTTTAGGCATATAACATTCACCACGGAACTCAACAGAAAGTGGTTCTGGTAATTCTTGTGGGACTGACTTAATTGTTTTAACGTTTTCAGTCACGTCTTCACCAATATTTCCATTACCTCGAGTTGAGCCTTGGACTAATTTCCCATTTTCATAAACTAAAGATAATGACAAACCATCAATCTTCAATTCAAGGTTGTATTCCGGTTCAACATCGACGTCACGATTCTCCTGTTGCCGTTGATTGAAGTCCATCAATTCATCTAGTGAAAAGACATCCCCCATTGATAACATCGGAATCTCATGGCGAACTTTTTTCAATTGACTTTCAGCTTCACCACCGACTCGTTGTGTTGGCGAATCAGGACTTTGCAGTTCTGGGAAACGCTGTTCAAGCTGAACTAATCGTTGGTATTGCCGATCATAAACATAATCTTCAACCGTTGGATTATCTTGTTCATAATATTCTTTTCCCCATTGAGTAATCTGGTCACGTAATGGGCCAATTTCTTTCTTGGCTTGTTCAAGCGTTAATTGCTCAACTGGGATTGATTGATTATCCATTTTATGGCCTCACTTTTGTTAGTCAGTAACCTTCTTAATTGGGGCGAAACTAGCTAAGAGCCGCTTAACTCCTTGTTGTGGGAAGGCAATATCAAGTTCCATATCGTTACCGGTACCACTAACCTTAACAACAGTTCCTTCTCCCCACTTCTTATGAGAAACTTTATCTCCGGTCTTCCAGGAAATTTGATCAGCACCAGTTCCAGTATTAGTTACTGGCTTTACACGCTTTCCGGCATTCCGATAATGATGCCGTTGCTTTTGTTCACGATAGGTAGTTGCAGTGGCAGCATCACCACCAAATGGTACCTTTTGACCACTAATTGTGTTGGTAGATTGATCATTTTCAAATTCAAGAAGATCTGGATTAATTTCCTCAACAAATCGTGAAGGTTGGTTTCGTTGAATACGGCCATAGAGCAACCGAGAAAATGCATTTGTTAGGTAAAGCTTCTTCTTTGCCCGCGTAATTCCAACGTATGCCAGACGACGTTCTTCTTCCAGCTCGTCATCTTCCAGAATTGCCCGTGAAAGAGGGAAGATTCCTTCTTCCATCCCCACTAAGAAGACAACTGGGAATTCTAGCCCTTTAGCCGCGTGGAGGGTCATTAATGTAACGGCCGGTGCTTGTTCGTCAACATCATCTTGATCGGAAACGAGAGCTAAATCAGCAAGGAAGTTGGTAATCTTTTGAATGTTATTATCGTCATCATCCTTGTGTTGCTCATCGTATTCCTTAGTAACGGACTTAAATTCGTCCAAGTTCTCACGGCGAGCTTGTGACTCTAAGCTCTTATCTTGCTCAAGGGCCTTGTTATAACCACTCTTATCCAAGATCTCTTCAGTCAAATCAGTTATATTAAGGAATTCAGCTTGCTTGGTTAAATTCCGCATCAATTGACCAAATTCATCGATCTTAGTTTTGGTTCGCGTAGAAATACTATTAGCAATATCAACATTTTCTGCTGCTTGAAGGAGTGACCAATTGTTGTCATTCGCAAAGTCACGAAGATGATCAACACTAGTCATCCCAATACCACGCTTAGGTGTATTAACTACCCGTTCAAAGCTCATTGAATCTTGAGGATTAACAATCAAAGTCAGGTAAGCAAGGATATCTCGAATTTCTTTCCGGTCGTAGAACTTATGCCCACCAACCATGGTATATGGCACACTACTCTTTAAGAAGGTTTCTTCAATCATCCGTGATTGGGCATTAGTCCGGTAAAGAATCGCAAAGTCATTGAATTTGTAATTATTCTTTTCACGTTCTTCCTTAATCTTAGAAACGATAAATTGAGCTTCATCATGCTCATTTTGGGCCCGATAATAAGAAATCTTGTCACCCTTACCGTTTTCGGTCCATAACTTCTTCTTTTTCCGTAAGACGTTGTTATCAATCACTTGGTTAGCTGCATCCAAAATTGTCTGGGTTGATCGATAATTTTGTTCCAACATAACTGTGTGAGCTTGTGGATAATCATGTTCAAAGTTAAGAATGTTGTTCATGTTTGCACCACGCCAACCGTAAATACTCTGATCGGCATCCCCAACAACACAAAGGTTCTTATATCCTTGAGCTAACATATTAACCAACTTGTATTGTGCGTCGTTGGTATCCTGATATTCATCAACGTGGATGTAGTGGAACTTATCTTGATAAAACTCAAGCGTCTCTTGATCCCGTTCAAATAATTCAATCGTCTTCATGATTAAATCATCGAAGTCCAAGGATTGGTTAGCTTCTAGTTCCTTTTGGTAAAGCTTATAAGCACGAGCAACCATGTTTTCAAACATGCTATTAGCTTCTTTGGAATAATCATCCGGCGTCTGTAAAGCATTCTTGGCATTAGAGATCGAACTTAAAATGCTTCGTGGATCAAACTTTTTAGTATCGATATTTAATTCAGCACAAATCCGCTTCATTAACGTCCGCTGTTCACTAGTGTCAGCAATTGTAAATGCACGATTATAGCCCAACTTCTCAATGTCACGACGTAAAATTCGTACACACAGAGCGTGGAAAGTAGAAACCCAAATGTCACGGGCACTTTCACCTAAAAGCTTTCCAACCCGCTCTTGCATTTCTCTTGCGGCCTTGTTGGTAAAGGTAATTGCCAGGATATTCCACGGAAGAACACCCTTTTCCTCAATCAAATAAGCAATCCGGTGGGTCAATACCCGCGTCTTCCCGGAACCAGCACCAGCCATTACTAGGAGTGGTCCTTCTGTCGTTAAGACTGCTTCGGTTTGCTTGTCATTCATGCCGTCTAAAAGTGCTTGACTATTCACGCCTTTTTCCATCCTCTCTAAAATTCAGTCGGCTCATATTATACCAAATTTTTGGTCATTTTTGGCCCATTAACGAACATATGTTGCAAAAATAAAAAACTGAGCTTAAGACTTCAGTGAGCAGTCTTGGCTCAGTTTTTTGATTAATTTTCATTAGGATCGTTTTGTTGCTCTTCTTCGGGCTCTTGCATTGGCTTGTTCCAAACTTCAGTATCATCAATCTGATTTTTCAAAGCTTCAAGATCATTGTCACCAGTTACCCAAACAAAACCTAAGATCCCAGCTGGATCATTAGCATCTGTATCATTGAAGAACCGGAATTTCCAATTATTCTTTAAAAGCCATTGCCGTTGAATAGCAGTGGATTGATAATTACGAATAATCATCAGCAGGGCAGTTTGCAATTGACGAACGATGTGAAGAGGCATCCCTACGCTCACCCGAAGTTGTTGTTCATATTGATCAACGTTTGTCGTATTGTCATATACGTTAGCGATTGAGGTTAAACCTAATTCAATATTCTTAACGTATAATGTCCCAGTTGAAGTGACATAGAAGTTTACGGAGAAGACACCAGCATATTGGAGTGACTTGGCCACACTCTTAATAATCCGGTGCATTTCTTGAAGCATATCGTCTGAAACTTCAGCTGGAGAAGCAACGGAGATTAATTGACGATCATCAGTATATTCCAGTTGAGCTACTGGGAAGATTTGAATATCATCCTTTGAACAAGCAGCAGTAACTGTATATTCAGCGGTATGGTCAATCCATGATTCAAGTAAGTAAGTACCAGTATCAATAAAGTCAGCTGCCCGAGTAATATCAGACTGACGATTAATCATCATTGATTGTTCACCAATGCCACGTTGAATTGGCTTTAGTAATGCTGGATAACCAATTGAATCAATTGATTGGTAAATATCATCCAGGCCAATCACAGTAACGTATGGTGCAATGTTAATGTTGATTTGATCCAAGAATGCCCGTTCCATCAACCGATCTTGAACAATTTCCAAGCCATTGATCCCTTGTGGAATTGCTGCATACTGGCCAAGGAAACGAATAACCGTTGAATCAATATTTGGTGTTTGGTAAATAATTGCATCACATGCTTCACCAAACTCGGTTAATTTTTCCTTGTCATTAAATGCACCATCGATTGTAAAGTCGGCCATCTTCGTAATATTGGGTTGAGAATGATCAACATAAACGCCTACATTAAATCCAGCCTTCTTAGCAGCTGCAATCATAGCTCCCCCATTACGGTTGATACCGATGATTCCTAAAGTACTGCCGGGAAAAATTGCATTACTCATAAAATTCCCCTCTCTACGTAGTTACTAGTCTTCCATAAATGTAACCTTACCGTCTGCCAAAGATTTGATCCGTGCCAATGATTCAACTCGGATTCCCCGATCCTTTAATTCTTTAGCACCTGGTTGGAAGCTCTTTTCGATTACGATACCAGCTCCGGCAACACTAACTCCAGCTTGATCAGCAATTTCTAGCATCCCTTCAACTGCTTGACCATTTGCCAAGAAGTCATCAATCATCAAAATCTTGTCATTTGGATCAACATACTTCTTGGAAATTGAAATCTTGTTGGTTGTCTTCTTAGTGTATGAATATACATCAGCAGTATACATATCTTGATTAAGAGTCAAACTCTTGTGTTTCCGTGCAAAGATGACAGGAACCTTCATTGCCAAACCGGTCATTACGGCTGGCGCAATTCCTGAAGATTCAACAGTCCAAATTTTAGTAACTCCTTCATTGGCGAATAACTTAGCAAATTCTTGACCGATCTTTAACATTAATTCCGGATCAACTTGATGGTTCAAAAAGGCATCAACTTTCAAAACGTTGCCTGGAAGAACTGTTCCGTACTGTTCAATCTTTTCTTGTAATTCTTTCATCATCTGAGCTCCCTCTCAATTACTTATCATAATTATATAACTTATATGTCTGAATGACCGAAATAAGCTTCCTAGCATAGTTAGGATCGGT
The DNA here is from genome assembly GCA_018883805.1 of Candidatus Limosilactobacillus merdavium. GTDB lineage: Bacteria > Bacillota > Bacilli > Lactobacillales > Lactobacillaceae > Limosilactobacillus > Limosilactobacillus merdavium. The sequence continues at coordinate 10,110 of JAHLFK010000040.1, forward strand.
AGCGTAACCTGACTGTTGAAGAGCCTTGGCTGCTTCCTCGTAGTTGGCCGCTTTAACTACTCGATCATAATTTTGGCGATTCATATCGGTTCCCTGAAGCATTAAGCGTGTATGATCCTTGATTGAATCATCCCAACTATCATAGACCCGGAAACGATCCTTAATTACGATCCACTTACCTCCAGTATACTCTTTTGTCGTCATTACTTTCGAGTTTGCACCCGTTCCTTTGATTCCAAACAGGTTGTGATACTGAGTTGATAACTTACTAGTTCCCCAATTCGACTCCAAGATTGCTTGGGCGATTGTGATCGAAGCATATACATGGTATGTATTCTGCATTGCTTGTGCTTCCGGTGCAACTTGTTTGATAAATAGCTCTTTGGCTTCACGATCTCTTTTTAGCGCTGCTTGTTCGATCCGTTGTTGGTTCCAAATTCGGTAAAAATGATGGCCAAGATAGACACCCAAAAACAGAACAATGATTACCAGTAGCCATACAAAAAAGTTTCCACGTGATCTTTTCTTTCTCGATTTTCTCCTTCGCCGTTTTGCCAAACACAATGCCTCCCTTATATACTACTAACTATTGATTGTAGCAAAATAAGATTGCTTTGGGATAATATTTTTGCGATTTAATAAAAAAGAAAATTTATCTATAGGTTCTGTATATCATTCAGTTAGCGTCTGGACCGCTAGTCGAATTATCTTTTAAACATAAAAAGACCAGGATGATAAATCCCGGTCTCCATTAGTTTTTAGATTAACAATTCTAGTGGAATTGCATACCACCATCAACGATGATGGTTTGTCCAGTAATGTAGTTTGAATCAGGTCCTGCTAAGAAGGAAACTGCATTAGCAACATCTTCTGGTTCAGAGAGACGCTTCAATGCAATATCCTTAGCAAATGTTTGCATACCCCATTCATCACTCTTACCGGCGTTCTTACCAACTTGATGAGCAATATCGTACATCATTGGGGTCTTAACAATACCTGGAGCATAGGCATTAACAGTAATTCCTTCATCAGCTAAATCACGAGCGGCAACTTGGGTAATTCCCCGAATAGCAAACTTAGTACCAGAGTACAATGCTAAGTTAGGGTTACCAACAACCCCAGCTTGAGAAGTTGCGTTGATAATCTTACCACCGTGGCCAAGTTTCTTAAATGCTTGGTGAGCAGCTTGAATGCCCCAAAGAACACCACCAACATTAACTCCATAAACCTTTGTAAATTGTTCAGGGGTAATTGTGTCAATTGGAGTAGTTGGTCCTAAGCCGGCGTTGTTAACGATAACGTTTAAGTCACCAAACTTTTCAACAGTCTTGTCAACTGCATTAAATACTGCATCACGATCAGAAACATCAGCAGCAATTCCAAAGGCTGTGCCGCCTTTTTCTTCAAGTTCCTTAACTGTTTGGTCAATCTTGCTTTGTTCCAAGGCAACAATTGATACGGCAAAGCCATCTTTTACTAAACGTTCAGCGATTGCCTTACCAATACCTTGACTACCACCAGTAACTAATGCAACTTTTTTTGCCATAATTTAGCCTCCTTAAAGACGTAAGCGATTACAACATCTTTATTATAAGTCTTTTAACGGTCTATATAAAGGACTTACCGCTTAAGATTGTGTAAAATTATACAAATTATGGATAAAAAAAGAAGTTGGAATAAATCCAACTTCTTTTTCTTTTGGAAGCGATAAATCGAATATTAACGCTTACTAAATTGAGCAGCCTTACGAGCCTTCTTCAGACCTGGCTTACGACGTTCCTTCATACGAGGGTCACGAGTCAAAAGACCGGCCTTCTTAAGGGCATCACGGAAGTCAGGGTCAACGTTGAGCAGTGCACGGGCGATACCGTGACGAACTGCACCAGCTTGACCAGAGAAGCCACCACCGTTAACGTTAGCTAAAACATCGTATTGACCGTCAGTCTTAGTAACATTAAATGGTTGGTTAACAATAGCACGTAAGTTGGCAAATGGAATGTAGTCTTCAATTGCCTTACCGTTCATTGTAATCTTACCAGAACCTGGTACTAAGCGAACACGCGCAGTAGCGTCTTTACGCCGACCAGTACCACTGTATTGAACTTGTTGAGCCAATTCCATTCCCTCCTTAAATTAAGTTAGTAATAT
>JAHLFK010000041.1 GCA_018883805.1 Candidatus Limosilactobacillus merdavium
GATCACTAGAGCTTTGAGAAGTGGAAAGATATTCCTGGACAATTTGTGCCTTTAATTCTGGATTATATTTAGTCATGTAAAAAGTGCCTCACAATCGTTAGAACTTTGTCTAACAATTATGAGGCACTTCAGTTCACTATTCTGAACCCCTCAGGCCTTCTATATATATATTACTTCTTAAACAATTTAGCCATCTTGGCAGCAATTTCAGGATCAAGGTTATCTGCTAAAGAAGTTCCCGCACTAGAATCTTCTTTGGCCTGCTTACTATTCTTGATTGTTTCTGCTAGCTGATCCGCTACTGCTTGTTCGCCGATTTCAATTGGATTGATGGTCAGTCGACCACCAGCAGCGTCTGCATGACCACCACCATTAAAGTATTTTTCCGCAAACTTAGCGACATCTAACTTACCGTTGCTTCGGAGTGAAACACTTACTGGGCTAATCACTAGCGCTGCCTCGACGTCGGGATGCTGAATTAATAGCTCATGGGCAATTTCCGACTTGTAATCATCAGCATAAACCAACCCTAATTGGTGACCATCGATCTTTGTAATCAACGTATCTTTCAAATGACTCTTCAAATACTTTGCTCGACGCTCGTTTAATGTCTTAATCAATAGCTGATTTTGCTTGGCGTACTCTTCCCAGCCAACATTAAAGACGTTTGAGACAAATGAAGCTGAATCTTGAAGTGGGTAGAACCAAAATAATTGATCGAAGTTATCGGCTGCGACTTTCTCTTCTTCACTAATATCAGGATCATTTTGCCAATCCCAAGTATCATAAGCCCGAATCAGTTCAACCAAGTAGCCTAATTGCTGGCGACGCTCCTCACTTAAATCATTAAAGTGTGGTTGCTTTTTCAGCCAATCCCAAACTAGGCTCGTCGCACTTGGATTTACCTGCGGATCAGTTGCTGAAATACTGTTAGTTGAATATTGTTGACGGAGTTCTGCCTCAGTTTCATGGTGATCAAACACCAACCAATGATTAGCAAAATTAGTATTAAGTTGCTTAAACGTGTAATCACTATCGGGCGTCATATCCATAATATAAACATCAGTTGCCCGGCTTGACTCAGCTGACTGCAGCCACTTAGCGAATTCTTCATCGATTCGTCCTGCACCACAATTAGTGAGATCAAATTCGCAATCGGGGAACATCGTATCTTTTACTGCTTCCAGTAAAAGTGGTGCTCCAAACCCGTCTAAATCATTGTGTGAAAAAATTTTAATTACCTGATTTGCCATGATGAATACCATTTCCTTTGTTTTATCCACGTCAATTATACAGTAACCCCATACTTATGTCCTGACACTTAGCAAACTTATTGGTATGATTAATATTAGTAAACATTTAGAAAGGACAAATTATTATGCAATTATATGATTACCGTCATGATCTTATTGATTTACTAGAAAATACAAATAGTGATCAAGATAGTTTACGACAAACACTTCAAAGTTTGACCACTGTTATCAATATTCTTAATCATTATGAAGAAGGAACGACAACTAAACCAGTCCACCAGATCCACCAACCTGAAAAACAAGTTCAACCGGTAAAATCTCCTCGACCAGTACCACGGATCCGTCAATCTAGCCATTCTTCACTTTTAACCGGTCCTGAACATGAAGTCACTCCAACAACAGTTAAACCAGCTTCTGTTAGACCAGTTGTAAAAGAAACAATTTCTCAAGAAGAACGCCTGGCTGCGGATGATCTTTACCTCGTTCGCCGGAAGCTCAGTGGGGCGGAAATTAACCACCGTTACTACAACGAAGCAATTATCCACGCTCTCCACTTTCCGCTAGAAGACGGTGATATCGTTCAACTTGATCCGCAACAAACAGTCCGTGGTCTCCCTGCCATTCGTCGTGTTACTGCTGATCATATTGATGACTACGAACCTGAAAACATTAAGGTTATTGAATATGCTGAATTAGCAAGTGTGCCAGGCTTAGACGTCCTTCAAATCAATTCAACACTGAAAGGTAACTCAATTCTGGATGAATCATCTGCTAATACAATCGTAATCGATCCATTCAAGTTTCCTGGCCGCAGCCTGAAAGCAGGAATGGTAATTGACTATGCTTACTTCGATCACGGTAACGGACTTGAAGATGCTAAGAACGGTTCTATTCGCTGGATTCATGAAAAGCAAGACTTTGACACCACTAAGCAGCCTGAAAAGCCAAAGCAAGTTAAGAAAACTACTCACCCTCGTCATGACTATGAAAAGAAACTTGATTATGATTTGAAGCAACGAATCGTCCTTGTCATTACTGGTGATCGGGAACGTTCACAAGAATTAAAGACAGTGATTGACAAGCACCACGGTGTTTACCACGCCCTCGATGCCTCAATGGAAGACAAAGTATCGAGCAGCAAGATGAAGCGTGAAATCCGCGAAGCCGACTTTGTAGTTGTCTGCATCGATAAAATTCACCATCGGATTAGTCAACTTGCTAACCACCACGCTAAGCGGTACGACAAGCCACTAGCTATTGCTAACACTACAACCAATACTGCAGTTGAACGGGCAGTGGCGCGTGCTTTAAACGGTGATCCAGCCTACGCACAAACAAGCGAAGATATGGCTAATTATCAGGAAAAATAAAAAAATTCTAAAAAAGTTGTTGACAACTATTAAAAAATAGTTAGAATAATAAACAACAATTTAATTATTCGATCGCAATGAGAAAGAAGAGTAAATTTTCGATAGCCTTCAGCGAGTCTCGGTAGGTGGAAGGAGACAGGTTCAACGTTAATTGAAAATCACTTTCGAGCTTAAGTCTTAAGAGATAATAGTAAGACTTAATGGTAGCACCCATTATAGTGCCAGCGTATCGCCCATGTAGTCCCGGGCCGTACGTATAAGGTATTGTCAGCAATGATAATACGAAGATAGGGTGGTACCACGCTCGAGCGTCCCTTAACCAAAGTAATTTTGGTTAAGGGACTTTTTTGTTGGGATCAAAGCAATTATTTTATGCTTTTATATCCTAGGAGGGAATTATTTATGCAGGATTTAACAACAAAAAAGCTAACATTTAAGCAATATTTAGTTGTTGCGTCATTACTATTCGGGTTATTCTTTGGTGCCGGGAACTTGATTTTCCCCTTACACCTTGGTCAACTAGCTGGTGCGAATTGGGGCCCAGCTGCTTTAGGTTTCCTTGTTACAGGGGTTCTTCTCCCATTACTTTCCGTTCTCGCCATCGCTGTTACTCGTGCTGAAGGAGTTTACGATGTTGGTCGTCCGCTCGGTGCTGTATTCGCCCTTGTCTTCATGGTTTTGATTCACGCAACCATCGGTCCATTATTTGGTACACCACGGACTGCTACTGTTTCATTCACCGTTGGGGTTGCGCCTTTCGTTCCTAAGGCAGCTCAAGGTTGGGCATTACTTCTTTTCTCAGCTGTCTTCTTCTGTTTAGCATTTGCCTTTTCTTACAAAGAAAACAGCATTCTTTCTAATGTTGGTAAGGTATTAAACCCAGTTTTCCTTGCTCTCTTGTTCTTAGTATTCGTTGTTGCATTTGCCAATCCTTTAGGTAATCCTGGTTCTGCTCCAGTAACCAGTGCCTACGTTCACAGTGCTGTTACAAATGGTTTCCTTGAAGGTTACAATACCATGGATGCCCTTGCCGGTTTAGCATTCGGGGTCACTGTTGTCACTGCTGTTAAAGGGATGGGTGTTCACCGTCCTGGTGCTGTTTCTAAGGTTGTTGCTAAGTCAGGTGTCCTTGCAGTAAGTGCCATCGGTTTCATCTACCTTCTCCTAATCGTTTTAGGTGCAATGTCACTCGGTCGGTTCAAGGTTTCTGCTGATGGTGGGGTTGCCTTTAACCAATTAGTTAACGCTTACGCTGGTGTCTTTGGTCAAGTTGTTCTCGCATTCTTATTAACCGTAACTTGTTTAACTACCGCTGTTGGTTTAGTTGCTGCCTTTGCTCAAGACTTCCACAAGCACTTCCCAAAGGTTAGCTACCATACTTGGTTAGCCCTTAGCTGCCTTGCTTCATTCTTAACAGCTAACTTCGGATTGGATCAAATCATCGTTTGGTCAACTCCAATATTGATGTTCTTATACCCATTATCAATGGTTCTTATCCTCTTATCCGTTACATCTCCACTGTTTAACCGTGACGGTGTAGTTTACTTCTTTGTGGTTCTCTTAACCGTTGTTCCAGCGCTTGGTGATATGGTTGTTGCCTTCCCTGCTGTCGTTAGTCAAAGTTCATTTGGCCTTTGGGTAGCCGGTGTACGGAAGATGATGCCACTTGCTTCAATGGGACTCTCGTGGGTTGTCCCAGCACTTGTCGGTTTAGTAGTTGGTCTCCTCGTCCACTTCTTCCGTCGCAGCCAAGTTAATGTTCACCAAACTGAAGTTAACTAATTTCCAATACAATTGATTTTAGCCAAATAGAAAAAGCGCCTGAAATGCATTATTGATTGCACTTCAGGCGCTTTTTGATTACAAATTAATGTTTTACTTATCATACTTTGCCAAGTTAAATTTCTGAATAGCATAGATTAACTTGCTGGCATAATTAGGATCAGTCGCATAACCGTTTTTCTGGAGTTCTTGTGCAGCTTTACGGTAATCGGTATTAGTTCGCACACCATCAAAGCGATGGTGATTATCCTTCGTACCATTAACAATAATATTGGTATGCGCCTTAATTGAATCATCCCAAGTTTGGTAAACGGCAAAGTATTGTGGAATGTAGCGTTGCTTACCATTAATATTCTCAATAGTGTACATCCGCACTTTATCATCACCCTTGTTGGCCTTCATTCCAAACAAGTTATTGTACTTATTACCCAATCGACTATTACCCCATTGTGATTCAAGTCCAGCTTGGGCAATAGTAATACTTGCAGGAATTCCATACTTTTTCTGTTCTTTTTGTGCTGCTGGTGCAACTTGAGAAACGAATTCTTGAACAGTCATATTTTGTTGGTGGATTTCTCGTGGCAAGCCAGTAAGCGGACTACTCTTAATTGTTAAAGCACAAACAGCAAACACAACAACTAAAAATATAATTGTAATTCCGGAAATAATTTTAGTTTCTTTTTTCATTAGTCTGTTCCTTTTTAAATAGTTATTCGCCGCTTATTATAAAACAAACTTAGACTACAAGGCGAGAGATTTTAGGACTTCTTTATTAAATCCTTCTTTATTTCATTAAAGTGCTTTGTATCAATCACTTTCATCTTAGGGAAGTCCTTAATGAACCGTCTTTGATTCCAAGAAAGTTGTCTTGTAAGTTGTTTGCGTTCAACATCGGCTATAAATTCAGTATGCCAATTATCAAGTCGTTGGCGTAGAAGTTGTTGTTGCTCAGGTTCAGCTTCCCGAATCTGTTTACGAAGTTGCTCAATGAACTGGTTTACTCTGCCATCCCATTCCTTGGTAGTAGTATGGAAGCGTTGAACACTGATCATTGTAAGAATTGTGTCTGTTCCCATTACTAATACTATCAGCATTGCTAGGAGACCATGAGTTTTAAGCTCTTCCCAATCAATAATTCGCTGAATGAATGGCTGGATATCTCTAACTAGAAAGACAACACCGATTCCCCAAAAAAGTGATATTTCAGGTGCAACTCGCCCTTGAATATTCCCCTTCAATTTAGAATAGTCCCAAAGCTTCATTTGAAAGGCTTTCTCCAAGAATAGACTAGCAAAATATTCAAAGATGCTTGCAACAATGAAGCCAACAACAAATAGTAAAATAATGTTGTCACTCACCATTTGAGTAGTGATCAAAATTGTCGTTACCGCGAAGCCATAAGCTGGACAATAGGGACCAAATAAAAAGCCACGGTATGCATAGTGATGGTCCTTGATTGAACAATAAACAGTCTCCCATAGCCAACCAATTACAGAATAGGTAAAAAATAAGACAATGATTTCTGACACTGAGTAATGCATTGGGCACCCTCCCTTCAGTAATCATTGTCTCATATTTTTTTATTTCAAACTTAGCTTTTCAACATTTAGGATTTTATCTAGCCAGCCTTCGTAGAAACTCTGTTCGTGACTAACTAAAATTAAATTTCCCGGGAAATTTTGTAAAGCTGTTTTTAACCCTTCCTTGGTTTCGTCGTCAAGGTGGTTTGTTGGTTCATCCATGATTAGGAAGTTACATGGCGTTAGTTCCAAAATTGCTAACTTAACCTTGGTTTGTTCACCACCAGAAAGCAGGTGCATTGGTTTCATGGTATTAGCTGCATTGATCCCTGCCCGTGCTAATTTTTGACGAATTGTTTTTGGCTGCATTGTTGGGAACATATTTTGAATAGTTTGTAATGGGGTAAGTGATGGATCATCCCATTCCAAATCTTGGTCAAAGTAGTTCACTTTTGCTGAAGGTGAGAAGGTCGCTGTCCCGCCAAGCGCAGGAATTTTCTTCAAGATTGACTTAATCAAGGTTGACTTACCAACCCCATTGAATCCGGTAAAGAGAAGCTTCTCCCCCATTGTCATTGAGAATGTGACTGGAGCTAATAGCGGGCGACCGTAACCAACTGATAATTTCTCAACCCGTAATGCATTAGCTGAACCGGTATTTTCATACGGGAACTTAAAAGTAGCTTTCAAGTTATCTGCTGGTGGATCAATCCGTTTCATCCGCGCAAGCATCTTTTCCCGTGACTTAGCCATTGTTGACTTCGAACCAGCCTTATTTTTACGAATAAACCGTTCAGCCTTTTCAATTACTACTTGCTGTTTTTCGTATTCCCGTTCTTGTGTTTCCTTCCGCTCTTCCTTTTGGCGCATTGCCTGTTCAAAACTACCACGGTACTTAGTAATCTTACCAAAAGCAACGTCACAGATTGTGTTCGTTACTTGTTCCAAGAAATCGTAATCGTGGGAAATGATCATTGCAGCACCATCGAAGTCATTCAAATAGTCAATCAACCATTCAATATGAGCTGTATCAAGGTAGTTTGTTGGTTCATCAAGAAGGATTACATCAGGATTTTCAAGCAACATTTTAGCAAGAATAATCTTTGAACGTTGACCACCACTCATCTCAGAAACAACATGGTCCTTACCAATTTCGGTTAATCCTAAACCATTCATCACCCGTTCAACTTCTGTCTCAATATCATAGAAGTTATGGGCATCCAATTGTTCTTGCAGACGGCCGGCCTTAGTCAATAATTCATCGTCCATCTTTTGTGCATATTCTTCATATAACTTATTCATCCGGTCATTAATCGCATACAAGTCAGCAAAGGCAGTATGGAGGAACTTAATCAGGGTCATCCCCTTAGGAATATCAACATACTGGTCCAAATAACCAATCTTAATGTTTTTAGCCCAAGTGACCGTCCCTGATACCGGAAGAACTTTTCCAATTAAAATCTTAATTAGTGTACTCTTCCCGGCACCATTCTGACCAACAATTCCCATATGTTCATGTTTTTCTAGTTGGAAACTAGCATCATTATAAAGCTGCTTATCAGCATAGCTCATCGTCAGCCCTTTAACATCTAATACTGCCATTTCTTTCTCTCCTCATTTTGCCGTTTAAACTGTTTAATATGTTAACACACATCAAATTAGCCTCCAAACCGAAAATTAAAGAAATCTCATTTTTATCTTGACATGCTGGTCCTCCTTCGCTAAACTATAGTCAATCTTAAATGAACGAGGTAAATAAAATGGTTATGTCTCACAACAAGTTGAATAATCGTTGGCAAAGCCGGTAATTCAGGTTGAGTTCGTCATGGATGCAACCTGAGAAGACAGATTGCGTCTGTGCCGGCTGAGAAGTGATCATTTATTCAGTCTGCATGGATCCTACATGCAGGCTTTTCTTTTATCCATAAACGAGGAGCCATTTGCATGTGGTTCCTCGTTTTTATTTTGGGAAGGGAGTTTATTAATTATGAAGCGGATGTATACAGTAATCGTCCTGCTGCTTGGCTTCTTGGGAGTTGCCTTTTTCACTGAAAATGGTGGGATTGTTAAACAGCGGGTACCAAAGGTTGGTGTTTTAACTTTGATGCACCACCCAGCGTTAGACCAAATCTATAAAGGATTTATCCATGAGTTAGCTCGAGAAGGTTACCATAACGGCAAGAATATTAAAATCGAATATGAGAATGCCAATGGTGATCAAAGTAATCTAAAGACGATGGCAAACACATTAACTAATGATAATCCAACCGTCTTATTCGGAATTACTACACCGGCTTCACAAGCCTTAGCTAATTCAACCACTAAGACACCAATCGTTCTTGGAGCTGTTTCCAATCCAGAAGGCGCCGGCCTGGTAAAAAACAACCAGCACCCTGGTAGTAATATCAGTGGGATTTCCGATTTGGCACCCGTTCATCAACAACTAACTTTAATTAAGCAGTTTGTTCCTAATTTAAAAACATTAGGGGTCATCTATACTTCAAATGATAGTTCTGGTGTAACTGGTTACCATCAAATTGCCAGAGAATGCAAAAAGATGCACATCAACCTGAAAGCATACTCAATCTCTAATAGTAATGACTTAAATCAAGTTTCAGAACAAATGCTCAGCCAAGTTGATGCGGTAATTGTTCCAACCGACAATACCGTTGCCGGAGCAATGCAAACCTTGGTTAAGAATGCCGACGCCGTTAACAAGCCTGTCTTCCCTGCTACCGACACAATGGTTAAGCAAGGTGGTGTCGCAACATATAGTGTTAACCAATACAAGCTTGGTGTAATGAGTGCCAAAATGACAGTCAAAGTCATCAAGGGTGAAAAGATTGGTGATATGCCAATTGAGTATGTTCGCCACGGGGAACCAGTTCTTAACGTTAAGCAAGCAAAGAAACTTCATCTAAAGATTCCTGCTGAATTCCAACATGAAGCACAAACAAAGGGGGAAGTATTCAAATGAATCTAATCGTATCATCTATCGGCCAAGGTCTCTTATGGGCTTTACTTGGTCTTGGCCTTTATCTTACTTTCCGGATTCTCGATTTCTGTGATATGACCGTTGAAGGAACCTTCCCTCTCGGTGCTGCCACAGCTGTGACTGCTATTTCAAATGGGGTTAACCCCTTCTTAGCTACCTTGCTAGCTATTCTTGCGGGGATGATTGCTGGTTTAATTACCGGCCTCCTTTACACTAAGGGAAAGATTCCTAGTTTATTGGCCGGGATCTTAACTATGACCGCAATTTACTCAGTTGACCTCCGAATTATGGGTAAATCAAACATTTCACTTTTAGGAAAGCCAACCCTCTTTAACGGTTCATTCCTCCGCAGTCTTCCTCAGTACTTCGATAGCGTTACCGTTGGTTTGATTGTCATCATTATCGTTACCGTATTAATGATGCTTTTCCTTGCTACTGATTATGGTCAAGGATTCATCGCAACTGGTGATAACCCAACAATGGCTAAATCACTGGGGATTCATACTGATTCAATGATTAACGTTGGACTGATGGTTTCTAACGGGATGGTTGCCCTCTGTGGTGCGTTGGTTGCTCAAAGTAATGGTTACGCCGACGTTAATATGGGAATTGGTACTATCGTTATCGCCTTGGCATCAATCATTATTGGTGAAGTGGCCTTTGGTGACCTTACTCTGAACCAACGACTAGTTGCGGTGACTCTTGGTTCAATCATCTACCGATTAATCTTACTAGCAGTTCTTCAACTCGGTTTCTCCGCAAACGACCTCAACTTAATTTCTTCAATCGTCCTTGCTATCTGCATGATGCTACCACAACTCGAAAAAGTTGTTCACTTGCGTAAGCCTATTCTGAAGGGAGTGCA
>JAHLFK010000042.1 GCA_018883805.1 Candidatus Limosilactobacillus merdavium
CGAGAGGGTAAGTGTGGTGATGATGGCTTGAAGGATACACCTGTTCCCATGCCGAACACAGAAGTTAAGCTTCAACACGCCAAAAGTAGTTGGGGGATCGCTCCCTGCGAGGATAGGACGTTGCCACGCTAACAGTTTTAAGAAGACCAATTTAGTAAGTTTACTAAGTTGGTCTTCTTTTTTTGTTAAAATCTTCATATCATAAAAACGTTTTCATCGATATTGAACGTAAGGCCGCACATATTCCACATATTCGTTTCAAACAAATCCTATGATGTAATCATAAAAGCCGACCAATGGAATCTAATGACTCCATTGATCGGCTTCTTGTTTTGAAACTGTAATTCTTAAAATTAAGCTGTAAATTTCTAGTTAAGCATTTTGAGTTATTAAGTTTGCTGCGTAGTCAATTCCCTTGGTATCTAGGTATTCAATGATTTGATTAATTGTGATGAATGGAACGTCTACTCGATCGGCAAGCTTAGCAAGGCTATCACGGCGTGCCATTGTGCCGTCTTCTTTCAATACTTCAATAATAACCGCAACGGGAGCTTTGCCAGCTAAATATGCAAGGTCGACAGCAGCTTCTGTATGACCAATCCGATCCCTTAAACCATGTGGTTGGGCATAAAGTGGTTGGATATGACCAGGGTGATTGAAGTCAGTTGCTTTAGCAGTTGGCTTAGCAATTTGGCGAATTGTTGCTGCACGATCATAGGCGGAAACACCGGTGGTAACGCCAGTAGCTTCAAATGTACCATCTGTGGTTACCATGAAAGGAGTTTGGTTTGGATCAGTGCTATGTTTTACCATTGGCTTAAAGCCAAGACGATCGGCAATGTCTTCACTTACGGGTACACACATTAAACCGTTCGCTTCATTCAGCATTTCATAAACCGTATCAGCAGTAATGGTTTCACCTAAAGCAACTAGGTCACCTTCGTTTTCGCGGTCTTCATTATCAGCTAAAATGATATAGCCACCATTCAATAATTGTGTTAATGCTTCTTCGACGGTTGAAAATTGACTTTGCATAATTGAAATACTCCTTTGAGATTCAGAAAGTGATAGGACAACAACATTCGAATGTGCCATCATAATAACGAATATTACTTTTTAAATAAACCTAGTTTTAAAACAAAACACGAATTATAATTTAAAATTCAGTGTTTAAATATGTTAAACACGAAGATAGTACGGATAGTGACTGTTCTAAAATGATTGGGAATCTCTAAGTCAGACTCGTTTATTTCAATTGAAAACGTCAATGAATATTGCCTTTAGCGTTGATTGTTGGATTTAGCAAATTCGTTAGTTGGGCCGAGATAGTTACTGTTAATACCTAACCACTTTTTGTTGATCCGGCGAAGGGTTCCATCTTTTTGAAGAACCCCGAGTGCATAGTTAACTTTCTTAATTAGCGTCCGGTCGCCTTTACGCATACCAATGGCAACACGATCTGATGGATATTTGTTTGCGGGGATTAGCTTATAGTTATTGCTGTGAGCGATGTGGGTAGCATAGTAACCGGCATAGACCGTACCAGCGAGAACACCTTGAGTTCGGCCTGCTTGTAAGTCCATGAAGGCGCTAGAATTATCTTGATAAAGAATAGGCTTTTTATCCTTGATGATGTCTTTAAGCACTTTAGGATACTTATTGAGATCTGTTTGGGCGGTCGAACTTTCTTGCACGCCAAGACGTTTGCCACGCATTCCAGCAAAGTTATTAATTCCACTGTCTTTACGAACAACGAGTGATTGACCGGATAATTCATAGACCCTACTAAAGGCAATCCGTTTTAATCGAGATGGGGTAGCAGTATAACCGTTCCAAATACAATCGATAGTCCCATTCTTCAGTTCAGTTTCTTTCATTGACCAGTCTATTGATTGGAAGTCAGCTTTGAGACCAAGAACCTTACATACTGCACGAGAAAGGTCGACATCATAACCAACTAATTGACCATTTTTCTTTCGGAAATCCATTGGAACAAAGCTATCATCAACACCAATCGTGAGAGTTCCCCGTTTCTTGATCTTATCCCAGGTATCTTGGTGGTTAGCACGGTAAGTTTCATTCTGAATGTGGCAGCCACTCAATAAGATGACTGGACAGATAATGACTAATAGCAAGAATATAATTTTACTTTTTCTCATGTGATCCTCCTCAAACGATGGAAATAAAAAACGCCCCTTGAAGATTTGTGATCTTCAAAGGACGCAATTAGCGTGGTTCCACCTTATTTTATAGCCATCTCATGGTGACTACCTCATCAAGTTCGGCTAAGTGGTGACTTAGCGAAACTCGTGGTGATAACGGACGCCTGCCGAAATTCCCTTTAGTTCAGAAATTTTATTCTCACAGATGTGATTCGTCTAATAGGTGAATCCTTTCTCATCAGCCGGACTCTCTTGGTCACCTAGTGTCGACTACTAGTCTGCTCATCGTTTTTATATATTGATATTTTTAAGTATTATAGTTCAATTAAATTAAAAGTCAATAAGATTATTAAAATTAGTTGAGAAATAATTTTGCTGTTTCAAAATAAGTCTTTTCCGCATCTAACAGATCGGTTATAGGAATGTGCTCATCGACTTGGTGTGAGAGGGATTCATCTCCTGGGCCAAATTCAATAATGGGAAACTTATTTTCATCAAGAACATAGCGAGAAGCATCGGTTGCCCCATGGGAGACGACGCTCTGTGGCTTTGCACCAGTAACCGCTTGTCTGGCAGTTTCAACAACCTTGATAAAGTCATTACCAGGATCAGTCACAACCGGCATAAAGTTAGCTACGATTGAAAGAGATAACTGATAACCTGAACGTTGATTAAGTCGATCAATAATTGCTTGAAGACGTTGTTGAGTTTCATCATTACTGCATTCTGGTACAGTACGGACGTTTCCTTTGAGGAAGGCGTAGTCAGGAATAGAATTTAGTTGATCGCCGCCGTGGAAAACGGTAATACTGTGAATTGGCTTTCCTAAGATCGGGCTAGCTTTAGCATCATCAAATGCTGTTGCTTCAGCATTGATAAACTGAACAAGGTTGGTTACAGCATTAACCCCTAATTCGGGAGTTGAACTGTGGGCTAGCTTACCAACTGACTTGACCATGTAATCAAATGAACCACAGTGGGCATATTCAATTTGTCCAGTCGTAGCTTCACCGATAATCATGGCATCGACATCATGAACATAGCCTTTTTTGGTAATTTCCATTGAGCCCATTCCACCAACTTCTTCATCAACGGTGGCGATTAGACGGACTTTACCGCGCTTAGGAAGACCAGCTTCTTTTAATTCAATTAGTGCACAGACCATTGCAGCTAACCCAGATTGCATATCAACAGTCCCTCGACCATAGATTTGCCCGTCTACTTCTTCTGCACTAAACGGATCATAGGTCCAATTGTTCGAATCACCGGTATCAACTGTATCAATGTGACCGGAAAAAGCGAGGACAGGTCCTGGATTCTCACCGATCTCTGCAATCAAGTTTTCGCGACCTTCAGCGAATGGAACTAGCTTTGAATTAATATGATGACTTGCTAACACCTGTTTAATATATTGGGCTTCAGCAAGTTCGTTGCCATTGACGGTATTGATCTGAATCAATTTTTTGAAAAAATCAATCTGTAAATTGCGATCCATTTGACCATCCTCCTTTTCTAATCAAAATTTAATTATTTGATATCCTAACACTCGATCGTCAAAAAAGCGAATATTTTTTAAAAAGAGTATACTCAATCAAAAAGGGATGGTTCGGAATGAAATTGGACGAAATCCGGGTTGCTCAAGTAAGTGACCTTGATGCAGTAGCAAAATTATATAAAACTGTTTGTGACCACCAACCGTTAGATCAATACGGGGCTGATTGGACCTGGGGAGAATACCCGAGTGTTGATGGCCTGCAAAACTATATTCAACAAGATACTGTTGTCTTGGGGATGAAAGATGGTAAACCGGTGGCTGCCGGAGTGTTAACTACAGGTGAGGAGTATCCCCAGGTTGATTGGCCAACCAAAGTAGCTGATCAAGACATTGGGATCCTCCACTTATTTACTGTTCATCCTGATTATCGACGGACTGGCATTTCACAACAAATGATTACAGGAGTACTAAGGAGTGCTAAGCAAGAAGGAAAAAAGGTAATTCACCTGGACGTATTAGCTGACAATATCCCGTCCGAAAAGCTATACGCAAAAGTTGGCTTTCGGGTCGTTAAAAGTTTAGTGATGCACTACGATGATATTGGCGATCGTGATGCTAAGGTAATGGAAGTTAGATTATAAGATAACCGTTTAAGGATCCTATGGGAATGGGCTTAAACGGCTTTTTAGTTTGATGAATTTATTGCGTGATATTTTGCCTTTTGCTAACGAGCGATAACTTATTTCTGATAAATATTAAACAAAAACGTGAAAAAGTTCTAATTCTGTGTAAAAATTAGTCAATGGTAATTAAAATCAAAAATGCGTGAAATAGCGTTGATTAACGGGGTTACACAATTAGTTAGCAAAGATAGATGATCAATTTTTCATTAAATATTGACAAAAATTATAGAAATATTCAGAGAACTTTTGATGGATATTTTTCATATTTGCTTATCAAGCGAAAGTCTATCGTCACTACAGCAATAACAAGCATTTTGGTTTAATAATAATAAATTATTTTGAATATATGCCTTTATCTTTCATGCGATTAATTTAAAAAACAAATAATGATTGATAAATAAATTTATGCCTACTACAATAAATTATAGATATTAACGATTATTTATGGAGGAAGTTGTTATCGTGAAAAATCGTAAAAGGATAAGTGATAAGGTTCTAGTCGGTACTGTGGCTGTCACAGGTGCTGCACTTTTTGGGGCCTCTACAATAACCGCGTAAGCTGATACTACGCAACAAAATGTTAATAGTAACAATGTCAATGTTGATCCACAAACACCACAACAGGCTGCACAACAACGGGTTAATACTGCACAACAACAGGTTAATTCTCAGCAAACTGTTGTTAATTCAAGTGTTCAAACAGTTAACAATGCTCAAAATACTGTTAAGGCAGATCAGACAGCTATTGCTAATCAACAACAGGCTGTTTCTAGTGCTGCGGCTGAAGCAAGTGCTGCTAATGACGCAGTAAATGCTGCCGTAACTAGTGCTGCAGAAAATCAAGCTAATGTTCAATCAGCATCTGCTGCAGTTCAGACTGCTGCTAGTGCTGCATCAGCTCAACAAGAAGTTGTTAACAGTAATAGTACTCAAGTGGCAAATGACCAACAAGCAGTTAACTCAGCTGCTGCATTACAATCTAGTGCAGAAGCACGGTTGAGTGACTACATCGTTGCCTCACAAGCCGCTGCAACCTCTGCCTTTAACTTTGCATTATCTAATGCTCAAAAGACAGTTAATGATCAACAAGCAGCTGTTAACGAAGCTTCTCAAGCAGTTAACGCTGCTCAAGCTGCTGTTCAAGCTGCTGTTCAAGCTCAACAAAACGCTGTTGCCACTGCTCAACAAACCGCATCAGACGCTGCTAAACAAGTTGCTAAAGATGCTGCCGCTGTTGCTAATGCACAACAATTGCTAGATGCATTGAAGGAAAACGGTAGTAATAAAGATGTTGCCGCTGCTGCTCAATTACAAGCTATAATTTCTCAATTGCAATCACAATTGAAACAAGATAAGCAATCAGCACAAAACGCTCAACAGATGCTTGAATCAGCACAACAAAACTTTGATCAAGCTACTGCTGCGCAAAAGAGTGCCGAAGAAAAGGTTAACCAAACAAAAGCTGCTTTGGCTAAGGCTCAAGAAGCTGTTACTACTGCTCAAGCTAACGCTACTGCTGCTCAACAAAAGGTTGCCGATGCTAAGACCGCTGCATTACAAGCTCTTGAAACATACAACAACTATAAGAACAATAATAATGGTGTTCCAAGCATTAATGTTCCAAGCAGTATTATTAAGGATTACGAGAACTTTATAAAAGATGGTAATAATACTCCGCAAATTAAGTCTGATTGTGCAGAGGGAATTGTTGCAAATGGTGGTAAAGCAGATCCAAGTCACGGCTTTTTGGTTGCAAATTGGACGAGTAATAATGGTGGAAAGACATGGACTCCTGTGTCAATGACTAATTATAAGGCTAGTGATCAAGACAAGGCGGAAATTGTTAATCCATATAATATGACTGTTGAACAGCAAACAGATATTACGAAGTTCGCTGCACAGATTATTAATGGTTTACGTGATACTTTCCACTCAACAGCTGCAGGTGCTGCTCACACTTATGGAAAGGTTAAGGTTTCACCATATGCTACCCAACTGGGCAACCAAGTGATAGATGGTGCTTACAACAACAGTGGTTGGAATAAGAATGGTGTTGGCGGTCCACATAATGAAGCAGGATTAATTACAGCTGCTAAGAACGCTGGCTTAACAACCGGTTTTGTTGGTGAAAATATTTCAAATAGTTTACTCTTTAATCCAGCAAATGTTAACTCTGATCAACCAATGACAATGGCTGATGTTAAGGAGAGTATTTATGCTAGTATTTTGGCTATGGTTTACCAAGATGTTGAAACTAAGGATGGCGATTCAATGCACCTTGGATTCGGTGGTCACACTGAAGCCTTTCTTAACGATCCACACGGAATGAACGCCATTTCTTATGACGATAATGGTAACCAATACATGACTGTCACTGTTGATAAGGATGGTTGGGTTCACTTCAACTTCTTTGATGATGGTCAGTCAAGCCAAGCAATGAAGAATAAGCTTGCTCAAGGCGCCACTACTCCTGATGGTGTTAATGCTGCTGAGCTTAATAATGCTCATAATGCATACCTACAAAAAGAAGCTCAAGTTAAGACTTCTCAAACAGCTGCTGATGCCGCACAGAATGGTGTAACAACAGCTAAGGCTAACTTAGCTACTGCTCAAACAGCTGTTAACGAAGCTACTGCTGCCCAACAAAAGGCCGCTAACGAAGCATTAAACCAAAAGGCAATCATGGCTAATGCTCAAGTAGCTGTCCAAAATGCTAATGAACTCATTAACCAATTACAAAAGAAGTTAAATGATGCTCAAGCAGAATTGAATGCAGTTAATGGCAATGTTCAAGATAAGGCTCGTGAATTAGCTCAAGCTCAAGATGATTTGAACGCTGCTCAACAAAAACTCAACGATTCAAAGAGTGTTCAAGCTAGTCGGAATGCTGCTGTTAATGATGCCACTGCTAAGTTGAACCAGTTGCAACAAACAGTTCAAGAAAAGCAAAATGATTTGCAACAAGCACAAAGCGAACTGCAAAACAAGAAGAACGAATATGCTCAATTGAACAGTCAAATGCGTTTGGCTCGAGTATTCGGTACTTCATTAGAAGCCGTTTCACCACAAAGCAACTATGAAGAAGCCATTAGTAATGCTAAGAAGGCTGTTGCTGATGCTCAACAAAAGCTTGCTGAAGATACTAAGACATATAATGCTAGTCAAGATAAGCTTCAACAATTAACAGCTCACGTTAGCCAACTGAAGACTATCTACCAAGCAACTCTTGCTAATGCTAAGAAGTCTGATGCGGTTCAAAATGACACTGCTGTTAAGAATGCTAAGTCCGCATTGGCTGCAGCTCAATTGAAGGTTCAAGTTGAAAATGGTAAGTTGACTCAATTGAAGGGTACCTTAAGCAAGGATCAAGCAACTCTTGATACTGCTAATGGTGACTTAACAAAGGCTCAAGAGAAGCTTAACAGTCTCCTGACTGATCTGAAGCGGGCTCAAATTACCTTTGATGGTTTGAGTCATCCATATGTTCCTGAAACTCCAGCAACACCTACAACATCAACTTCACAAGCAACCACTTCTGCAGCACAACCTAATGCTGGATCAGCTGCTAACAATGAATCAGCCGCTGCTAGTCAAGCTAGTGACGATAACCAAACTACTAGTGATGCAGCTGAAGAAAAGGCTGAAAGTGGTGTTGAAGAAAATGCTGCTTCAACAGTTGCTGAAACTAGTGAAGTTCAAACTATCAAGAGCACCGTTGAAAACCCTGGTAGCTTGAACCGTGCTTCTGAAGAGGCAAACATTAAGAGTGAAATTGCTGCTCAAATTGCTGCACGGAACGCTCATGCTGCTAACGACAACATGATGGCTGGATACGATGACCCATACGACAACTACTACGACCTACAACAAGAAGCCGCAAGTATCCCATCTGCTCCACTTGAAGGTTACACTCGACAATTAAGTTCCAATGGTGCAATTAATGCCAAACTTGAAGACGCAATTAAGAGTGGTCAAATCAAGTTGCCATCAGATAGTACAAACAACACAAAGGCAGAAGCAAAGAAGCAACCTAAAGTTAACAAGGATAGCTTAACTGCAATGACTGTTGTTGCTGCTGGTGCCGCTCTTGCAACTGGCGCTTCACTTAACAAGAAGCGGAAGAACCGTGTTGCTAAGAAGCTTGAAAACGAAGATAACTAATCAAATCTAAAAACTTTCTCCACATAAAAAGAGGTCGAGAATTAACTCGACCTCTTTGCTATTTTAAAGATATTTTAGTTACGGCGCGGTAGCTGTCTGGACTCTGAACGTTGATAAATCAACGCCCAGAGATCCTAGCCCCCCTCTTTTCTTATTGGGTAATTCTGCGTAACTCTTTAAGGACTAACGGAAATTCAGTGTAACCATCACTGCTTAAGTAATGACCACCATGTTCTTGAACAATTAACTTTGCATTTAACTGGTGAGTAACATTGATTGCATCTTGGTATGATGCAATTGGGTCATCCTTAGCGGTAATGATGGTTGCTTTACCGATCTTGGGGATGATTTTTTGATAGTCTGGTTGTGGATCCATAAAATTATCTAGTTGAGGATAACTAGGAAGAGGCTGATCAAAAGCACCGACCAGGAGCAGGTTAGCTCTCTTTAACTGATGACTTTCAACGTAACGAAGTGCTGCAATTCCACCGAGACTGTGACTAATCAAAGTAACCTCATCTGCGGAATCAATTTGTTGATCGATTGCTTGTTGCCATTCTTTTTTATCAGGATTAAATGGATTAGGGAGCCAAAGTCGATCAATTACAAAATCAGGCTTGGCGGCCTCTTCTAACCATGGAAACCAATCATCATCTCTAGTTGAAGTACCATGAATTAAGTACGCTTTTTTCATTATTTGTCCTCCTAAGAATAAGCTTTTAGTTATATTATAAGCAGAAGCATTGATCCCCGACCTAATTATCCAATATTATAGTGACAGAATTATTAAGGAGCATCAGAATGACAGAAAAGTCGACAATTAAAAATGCAATTCTGAATGGCTTGTATGATAATCGGTATCTTGGACAGCGGTTGTTGTCACCAAGCTTGCTAGGAAACCACGATAGTACAATTTGGGAAACCATTCGTTATGAATTGAATACGTGCAAGTCATTTACTTGGTCAGTGGCATTTATTACGGCTGATATGTTAACGCCACTGAAAGTTGTGATGGCAGATTTGGCTCACCAAGGGATTAAAGGAACAATTATCACGAGTGACTATCTTGGCTTTAATTCGCCCCAGATGTTCCGGGAACTGTTAAAGATTCCGAATCTTGATGTTGAATTAGTTCAAATAGCTAGCTTTCACACTAAAGGCTATTTCTTTGAATATGATGATTACTCAACGGTGATGATCGGTAGTGCTAATTTTACCCGATCTGCAATGCTGCAAAATTACGAAACACTGCTCAAAGTGACCTCAACTGAGAATGCTACATTAACAAAACAAATCAAAAATGAATTTACCTGGTTGAAGCAACAGAGTGTTCCACTAACAGCAGACTGGATTGCCCAATATCAGAAAGACTGGCGGCCAGTGCAAACTCTAGCCAATAATAAACAACGGCAAGATAAAGTCGTTCCTAATAAAATGCAAGCTGCAGCATTAAAAGAGTTGCAAGAACTCATTGATGATGGAGCACACAGGGGATTAGTAATTTCAGCAACCGGAACAGGGAAAACTTACCTCGGAGCCTTTGCAGTAAAAAAATATCAACCACGGAAGTTCTTGTATATTGTGCACCGTGAACAAATTGCGCGGAAGTCAATGGAGAGCTTTTACCGAGTAATCGGCGGATCAAGAAAGAATTTTGGCCTATTAACGGGAACTAACCATGACTTTTCAGCTAAGTATCTTTTTGCGACGGTTCAAACTTTAAGTCAGCCTGATGTCCTCAAGAACCTTTCACCGCAAATGTTTGATTATATTTTGATCGATGAAGCACACCGGGCGGCTGCACCTAGTTATCAACGGGTAATGGAGCACTTTAAACCAGACTTTTGGTTGGGGATGACGGCTACTCCCGAACGGATGGACAATCATGATGTCTTTAGCATTTTTGATTATCATATTGCCTATGAAATCAGGTTGCGAGATGCTTTGAATGCCCAAATGTTAGTGCCATTCCACTATGTAGGAGTTCAAGACTATGAAGTAAATGGCGAAATGATCAGTGAGACGACTAAACTGAATAAATTGATCGCTAGTGATCGGGTTCAATATATTCTTAACCAGTTAGATTACTATGGCTACTGTGGTAAACAACCACGGGGCTTGGTTTTCTGTAGTCGCCAAGAAGAAGCTCATGAGCTAGCCAAAGAATTTACGCAGTCAGGGCACCCGGCTGTGGCACTGACTAACAAAGATAGCAATATTAAACGGCAAGCAACAGTTGAACGATTAGAAAATGGCGAGATCGAATACATTATCACTGTTGACCTTTTCAATGAAGGTGTTGATATCCCTTCATTAAATCAAATCGTAATGCTCAGAAATACTCAGTCACGAATCGTCTTCATCCAGCAATTAGGACGAGGTTTAAGAAAATACCCTGGAAAAGATTATGTTACGGTGATTGATTTTATCGGGAACTACAAACACAACTATCTGATCCCACTGGCATTGAACGATGATACGAGTAGGAGCCAAGATCGGGCACGGCAAGAAGTCCGCTTGCCACAAAATATCGGTGTTTCGACAATTAATTTTTCCCAAATTGCTAGTGAACGTATTTTGACCTCACTTGAAAAAACAAAATTGGATTCAATGGTCGAATTACGCCGGAGCTATCACGAGCTGTCTCATCGTCTTGGCCGAGTTCCGTTATTGGCAGACTTCCTTCGCTTTGGTTCGGTTTCACCGATTGTGTTTGCTGAGAATAAGCTCCTTGATAATTATGGGACGTTTCTCAAAAAGATGGGTGAGCAGGTGACGTTAAGTAGTTACCAGAATCAAGTTCTTTCATTTGTGACGAAGGAATTGCTGAATGGTAAACGTGCCCATGAGTTGGTGCTCCTTTCGTTATTACTTACTCATCCTCAAGGGGTTAAAAGGGAACAATATGAAGAGCAGCTACGGCAATCGGGATGCTATGTAAATGAAGATGTATACCAATCTATAGAAGACATTCTTAGCTTACGTTTCTTTGATGTTAAAGCTGGCAAAAAAACGAAAAAACAGCAATACGGTAGTTTACCTCTTGTTGAGTTTGAAAAAGAAAATTACCGGTTAAATTCGGCGATAACACAATCGCTAAAAGAAAACGATGAATTCAAATTATTGTTGACCGATGCAGTTAAAACTGGCTTGGCGTTGAGTAAAAACTATGAACAAAACAAGCAATTTACCCTTTATCAGCAATATGATCGGAAAGATGTTTGTCGATTGTTAAATTGGCCGTTAGATGTTAGCGCGCCGATGTATGGGTACCGGGTTACTGATAATGAGTGTCCGATCTTTATTACTTACCAGAAGCAATCAGCAAAGAAGAGGAATGCGGTTTATGATAACCAGCTTCAAGATGGCCAATCATTACGGTGGTATACCAGGTCTCCTCGTCATAAATCCTCGGCGGAAGTTCAACGCTTGCTTGCAGGGGTAGTCGAAGGAAAGCCAAAAGTTAAGTTACACCTCTTCGTTAAGCAGAGTGATGCGGTCGGTAAGCAATTCTATTATTTGGGAACTGCAAAGATTGACCCATCTTCAGTCAAAGAAGAGTTGCTAGGAAGTAAGAAAAAAGCTGCGGTGGGGATGAACCTCATTTTGGAACATCCGCTCACTACCGCAATGTATGAATTACTATTTGATTGAAGAGAGTGGGATTACTAACATTTGAAATAAAAAAAGAGACCGAGATAAATCTCAGCCCCTAGAGTAAGTAAGATAGGTAGTTATCGCTACCTGTTTTTAAGTCTAACATAATAAATTTAATAATCAAGCAATTACTAGACAATTATTATCGAAATGTTGAATATATCCACTGCTAGAAGCGCTTTTATTAGAGGCTTGTCAGGGCTAGTCAAGCTAGTTACTCTGGTTTAAAATAGGAACAGCAAGAGAAAGGGAAACCAAAGGAATGGATCAATTATGAAAACAGTCAAAATTGGTAATACAAATTGGGAAGTTTCTAATATTGCATTAGGGACCATGCGTATGGGGACCCTTGAAGTAAATAAAGCAGTTGATGCACTAGTAGCTGCTCACGATGCTGGGATTAACTTTATTGATTCCGCTGATATTTATGGCAATGACCCGAAGTTAGGACGGGGCTCATCTGAAATTCATTTTGGTGAAGCTTTTGCACAAAGTAACCTAAGTCGTTCAGACTTCTTCATTCAGTCAAAGGTCGGATTATTTGCTAATGCAGATAATAAAATTACTCGTTATGATTCATCGAAGAAGCATATTTTGAGTGCTGTTGATGGCATCCTCAGCCGGATGAAGATTGATTATTTGGATTCCCTATTAATTCACCGTCCCGATCCACTAATGGAACCAGAAGAAGTTACTGCAGCATTTGATGAACTCCAAGCTGCGGGAAAAGTTCGCCATTTTGGTGTTTCCAACTTTAATCCGCAACAAATTGAATTATTGCAATCAGTATGTGACCAACGATTATTGATCGATCAGCTTCAGTTTGGCTTGAAGCACACGGGGATGATTGATTTTGGCCTCCATACTAATATGACAGATGAGGGGTCAGTCAACCATGACGGCGGTTTGCTTGACTACTTACGATTGAAGAAGATGACTGTCCAGACTTGGTCACCATTCCAATACGGCACATTTGCGGGGACATTTATCAATAACGAGAAGTTCCCTAAACTAAATGAAGAATTAGCTAAGCTTGCTGCTAAGTACAATGTCAGCAAAAATGCGATTGCAGTTGCTTGGATCTTGAAACACCCAGCAAAGATGCAAGTCCTTATTGGAACAATGAATCCAGAACACATTCAGGATAGCGTTGCGGGCAGTGATGTAACATTAACTAATCAAGAATGGTACGATCTCTACCTAGCAGCCGGAAATACTTTACCATAGGAAAATGACCCACCAACAAAACTATCAACAATTCTACCAACAAATTACCACGTCCTTTCGAAAGTCACCGCGACTAGCAAAATTATTATTATGGTCGAACACAGTGATCGTCCTTTTAATGTACGCAGCATATCTTCTATTGCTGCTATGGTTAACCATTTTTGGACGGCAGGATGGAGAAGAGATTCCTTATATTCTGATCCCCGGAAGTGGTTTCCTCCTTTTGTCATGGATTAGGAAACGGCTTAATTACCCACGGCCATATGAAGAGTGGCAGATTAAACCATTGATCCCCCGTGAAGGGAAAGGGGAATCAATGCCTAGTCGACATGTCTTTTCAGCAACAGTAATTGCAGTTAGTGTCCTTAGCGTGTCAAAACTGCTGGGCTCGATTTTACTGGTCTTGTCAGTAATTCTTGCTGTTATTCGGGTTGTTGGTGGTGCACACTATCCCCGTGATGTCATTGCTGGCTTCTTGTGTGGTCTTGCGTGTGGTGGTGGACTTTTACTGATATAAGAGTTTAAGTTATCAATAATAAAAAGAGTGCGGCAAAGTTATCAAAACCTTGTCGCACTCTTTTTAATGAAACGATAAAAATATAATTGCTTTAAGCCCGATTATTCATTATGTGGGCGCTTGTCGCAATAATCAGCCCTACAAATCCTACAACAGCGATAATGTTACTCATAATAGACATCATATTGAACAACTCCTTTAACATAATTGATTTCTTTCGAACGGGATTCAACAACCCCTCCACAAAGTATATTAACACGTTTTGAAGCCCGTGATGATAATAATTAGATAAGCTTTTACTAAGCGAGTTTCTTAAAAATCGGGGGGGATTTATTAACAATTTTTTAGTCTTTGATAGCGGTTACATGATGACCTTCTAATTTAGCCAATATTACTTAATTTTTTAAATTAAAAGGTAAAATTGGCTACTGTGGGGTAGTTAAAAATGTTAAATTAAGTTATCGGTACTTAACGAAAGCAGGTAAGCAGATGTCTAAACAAATTAAAGGAATTTTATTAGCAGCTTGTGGAGCGTCATTTTGGGGTGGCTCAGGGGCTGCTGCACAGTATCTTTTTACGAACACATCTATTACTACGGCATGGCTAGTTGCGATTCGCTTATTAATTGCGGGACTATTAATGACAGGGATTAGCTGGATGAAGAGTCCACAACAAGTTAAAGGGATTCTTTGTGACCGGCATAATCTTTTGATTCTTTTTGTATTTGCAATATTTGGGATGCTGAATTCTCAGTTTACGTATTTCTTAGCGGTTGCTCATAGTAATGCACCAACAGCGACTGTAATTCAATATCTTCAACCAGTGTTTATCATTATTTGGTTAGCTTTCCGTGAACATCAGTGGCCACGGAGAGTTGATTTTATTTCAATTATCATAGCAATAATTGGGACATTTTTATTAGCAACTGGTGGGCATCTTGGACAATTAGCATTAACCCCAGCTGCAATTTTCTGGGGGATAATGTGTGCTCTTGCTGCGGCACTGTATACACTTCTTCCGCGGCCATTACTGGCGCAATTTGATGCATTAACAGTCTGTGGTTTAGCAATCTTAATTTGTGGAATTGGACTGCTGCCGGAACTCTTATTTCATCCACTACCTGCGCTAAAAGTTTCTGATTGGGGATTAATTGTCTACATTATTATTTTCGGGACGATGTTTTCATACTCGATGTTCCTCCAGAGTATGAAGTATATTTCGGCATCGGTAACGGGGATGTTAAGTGCGTTTGAACCATTAGTTGCGACAATCCTCGCTGTAGGTTTCTTGGGTACTAAACTAACCGGTGCAGCAATTATTGGCTCACTTTTAATCTTATTTACGACGGTTTTACAGTCGATACCATTAAAACGGATAAAAGAAATCTCACTTCAATATTTTAAACGTAATAAAGTTAAGTAAAATTGGCTAGTTGTTTAGTAAAATATACACACTTGTTTAATTTGTTAAGTATTAATAAAATAATAAACTTTTCCTTTAAATTTCAATAGAAAACGCTTGCAATAATAGAGCAATATATTTTTTTATTTAGTTTTTTACTTATTTTACTTACAAAGGAGTGTTTCAAGTGTTTAAGTTTTTGAAACCATCTCCGGATGCTGAAAAGCTTGTGCCGAAAGACAAAATTGCTAGTGTTTATCGGCGCAAACAAACCGGGGTTATTCTAGCAACCTGTTTTACTTATTTGTCTTACTACATCATTCGGTTAATTTTTACTACCGAACAAAAGCCAATTATGAAGGAATACGGCTTTGATATTGGTCAAATTGGTTTAATTCTTTCTACATTTGGTGTTGGATATGGTATCGCTAAGTTGTTCATGGGTGGTTTATCAGATAAATCAAATACCCGTGTATTCTTGGCATTTGGGTTATACCTTTCTTGTATTCTGAACGCCTTCTTAGCATTTACTCGTAACTTCTACGTTATCTTAATCTTAATGCTATTGATTTCTGTTACTCAAGCCATGGGTGCACCTGCATGTCAGCGTGAAATTTCACTATGGTTCTCTAAGAAGCACCGTGGGATTATGTATTCCATCTGGTCTTCAGCACACAACGCCGGAGCATTTGCTTGTGTTGCCACTATTCAATTAGCAACGTTCCTTTTCTCTGGTTCACTTCCAGCTGTTTTCTTAACTGCATCAGTAATTTCAGCTATTATTGCTACTATTATGTTACTTATCAATTCAGAGCGGCCAGAAGCAGTCGGTTTACCAAACATGGCAGTTTACTCTGGTCACGTTGAATTGGATGAAAATGGAAACTCAACTGCCCAAGAACTTTCTAACAAGACTTTCTGGCAAATCTTAGTTCAAAACATCCTTTGCAACAAGGTTGTTTGGGCGGTTACTTTAACTTCAATGTCAATCTACCTCGTTCGTTACGGGATTATGAGTTGGATTCCAAGTTACTTGCCAACTAAAGGATTCAGTGTTGACTGGGCTAAGTGGTTAGTCGGTATCTTTGAATTGTCTGCTGTACCAGGTGTTATCATCCTTGGTGGTATTTCTGACTTGCTTAAAGGTCGTCGTTCACTCGTTTGCTTGGTTTGTGTAATTGGTTTAATTATTTGCTTAATCACTTACTTCACCAGTACTAGTCACGCAGTAATCGTAACTGTCCTCTTCATCATGGGTAGTTTGATTTACGCACCACTTTCCCTTGTTGGTTTGATGGTTAACGAAGCTGTTCCAAACTACGCAGTTGGTCTTTCAACTGGGTTCATGGGCTTCTTCCAGTACGTCTTTGGTGAAACTGCTGCCACTGCCTTGATTGGTCAATTGGTTAACCACTTTGGCTGGGGCGCATCATCAGTAACTATTTACATTGCTGCCGCAGTTGCCTTCCTTCTTCTTATCTACCTTGTATTTAAGGAACGTCAAATCTTAAAGATGGAAGCTAAGGTTAACTCAAACGATCAAGCTGCCAAAGCAGAAAACTAATTTATCTAGATAAAAAATATATAATTCATATCAAAAAAGTTGAGAGGTTGGGAATAGCCTAATCTCTCAACTTTTTTATATCCAGGATAAGGATTCATTCTCAATTTCTCTGTTAAGTATAGGCAAAAAAGTAAATTTATCCTTTAAATTTGTATAGAAAACGCTTACAATGTACTTGTGACTTATTTTTCACTAAGTTGTTTACCTATTTTACTTACAAAGGAGTGTTTCAAGTGTTTAAGTTTTTGGAACCGTCTCCGGATGCTAAAAAGCTTGTGCCAAAAGACAAAATTGCTAGTGTCTATCGGCGCAAACAAACCGGGGTTATTCTAGCAACCTGTTTTACCTATTTGGCTTACTACATTATTCGGTTGATTTTCACTACCGAACAAAAGCCAGTTATGAAGGAATATGGCTTTGATATTGGTCAAATTGGTTTGATTCTTTCCACCTTCGGGATTGGGTACGGTGTTGCTAAGCTATTCATGGGTGGTTTGGCAGATAAGTCAAACACACGGACATTCTTAGCATTTGGTTTATATCTTTCTTGTATTTTTAACGCCTTCTTAGCATTTACTCGTAACTTCTACGTTATCTTATTCTTAATGCTATTAATCTCAATTACCCAAGCCATGGGTGCACCTGCATGTCAGCGTGAAATTTCACTTTGGTTTGCCAAAAAGCACCGTGGGATTGTCTTTGCTGTTTGGGCTTCAGCACACAACGCCGGGGCATTTGCCTGTGTTGCATGTATTCAAATTGCGACATTCCTCTTCTCTGGTTCACTTCCAGCTGTTTTCTTAACCGCATCTGTAGTATCAGCTATTATTGCAACTCTTATGTTAATTATTAATTCTGAGCGGCCAGAAGCAGCAGGTTTGCCAAACATGGCAGTTTACTCAGGCCACGTTGAATTGGATGAAAACGGTAATTCAACTGCCCAAGAACTTTCTAACAAGACTTTCTGGCAAATCTTAGTTCAAAACATCCTTTGTAATAAGGTTGTTTGGGCGGTTACCTTGACTTCAATGTCAATTTACATTGTTCGTTACGGTATCATGAGCTGGATTCCAAGTTACTTACCAACTAAAGGATTCAGTGTTGACTGGGCTAAGTGGTTAGTTGGTATCTTCGAACTTTCTGCCGTACCTGGTGTTATTATCCTTGGTGGTATCTCTGACTTACTTAAGGGTCGTCGTTCACTCGTTTGCTTAATCTGTGTAATCGGATTAATTATTTGCTTAATCACTTACTTCACCAGCACTAGTCATGCGGTTATCGTTACAGTTCTCTTCATCATGGGGAGCTTAATCTATGCACCACTTTCTCTTGTTGGTTTGATGGTTAACGAAGCCGTGCCAAACTACGCGGTTGGACTTTCAACCGGGTTCATGGGCTTCTTCCAGTACGTCTTTGGTGAAACTGCCGCCACTGCCTTGATTGGTCAATTGGTTAACCACTTTGGCTGGGGCGCATCTTCAGTAACTATTTACATTGCTGCCGCAGTTGCCTTCCTTCTCTTGATTTACCTTGTATTTAAGGAACGTCAAATCTTACGGATGGAAGCTAAGGTTAATGACAAAGATCAAGCTGAAAAAGCAGAAAACTAATTAATATATCTAAATAGAACAACTTACAGTCTCTAAGTGGCCTCTGACAACAGTCAGGGGTCATTTTGATCCCTTATGATATAATGTTAATGATAAACAAGGGGAGAAATTATGGCCGAAAAAAAGACAATCAAACTAGAAGACGTTGCTGAATTAGCTGGGGTATCAAAGACAACGGTGTCACGAGTTTTGAACAATCGCGGCTATTTAAGTGATAAGACAATTAAAAAAGTTCACGATGCGATGGATGAGTTAAACTATCGTCCGAATGTGATTGCCCGCCAACTGTTCAAACAAAAAACTAATTTGGTTGCTTTGGTGTTCCCAACAGTTAACAACCCGTTTTTTGCTGAGCTTGAAGCTGAACTAGAAAAACGGTTTGATAAGTTAGGGTACCGGGTGCTAATGGGGAACAGTCAGAATAATCCGGCAAAAGAAGAAGATTACCTAAAGTTGCTTTTGAATCATCAGGTTGATGGCTTAATTGTTGGTTCACACAACCAAGGAATTTCTGAATATCAAAAGACTACTCGGCCAATTGTGTCAATTGAACGATATGTTGGGAAACAAATCCCAGTAGTTTCTTCTGATAACTATCAAGGGGGCTTGCTTGCCGTTCAAAGGTTGCTTAACGATGGTTGCAAGCATATTATCCATACTAATTACCCAACTAACCTGGTTTCACCAAACGAATTACGTCAACAAGCCTATGAAGATTTGATGCATAAGCATAATCAGAAGCCAATTACTTATAGTGTTTCGTTTGACGTTTCTGATGAGGAAAAGGAACGAGTCTTCCGTAAGATGTTTACCGAACATCCTGAAGTTGATGGTATTTTTGCAGATAATGATACCAACGCAAGTTTAATTATTCGTGTCGGCAAGGAATTTAACCGCCATGTTCCAGACGATTTGAAAGTAGTTGGTTATGATGGGGCAAGTATCACTCGAACGCTCTCACCAGAACTAACCACCATCCAACAGCCAATTCCAGAAATGGCAACTAAAGCTGTGGAAATGCTTTTGCAGTTAATCGATGGGAAAGAAGTTAAGTCAGCTACTCTTCCAGTAAGATTGATTAATAGTACAACTGCTTAAAGACAAATTTGATAATATAAAAAGATGTTGGCAAAAAATACTTTATGTTTTTTTGCCAACATCTTTTGCCTTTTCAAGTTAAAAAGCAAACTAATAAGGTAAAATCACGTGTTTTACCACTTTTTTAGTAGTTTTTTGACAAAAATTGGGCTTTTTTCAAAAAATGGGATAGAAGACTAGATGAACAGCTATTAATAAGAAAAGAAAGATCACAATTCACTAATCGGTCTAATGTAAGCGCTTTAATTGTTTGCAGTGTCAAACCCCTTCATACAAGGTCATGACAAGATAAAGAGTGAAAGGTATCACAACAATGTAAGCGCTTTACAAGAGTATGACAACCGATTACCATAAAGGTGTTGAGACATAAGAGTTCAAATTAAAAGATTCGTTATATTGAGTTTGCAAGTTTGGAGGTTGTTTCTATTATGGAAAAAAGTCAATCGATGGCAACTAAACTTGCGTTCTTGTCCGCATCATTTATGGTTACGAGCGCCTACGCAATTCAGAGTGCCTTGCCACAAATTAAGTCAGCGCTAAACGTTAGCCAACCACAAGTTGAATATTTGGTTACTGCGCCATCATTTGCCGTAATGTTCTTTGTTGTTTTATCACCATTACTTCAAGATTGGTTCCATATTTCTGACAAGCATATCATTATGGCAGGGATTACTTTAGTAGGGGTTGCCGGATTAGTTCCATCATTTGTAAGTAATTATCTAGCAATTCTAATTTCTCGCCTTGTACTTGGTGCTGGATATGGACTTTATAACTCACAAGCAATTTCCTTGATTTCTGTTTGGTATCAAGGGCATGAACGAACAAGCATGCAGGGTTGGCGGTCAGCATTTGAACAGATTGGTAATGCCTGCACCTTGACTATTTCAAGTCTGCTATTAATTTATGCTGGTTGGCACGCTGCCTTTATTGTTTATGGCTTAGCCTTTGCTGTAATGGCCTTCTTTGCATGGCGGGTACCTAATGATACTCATAGTTCAGCTAATTCAGATGATGGGCAACAAGAAACTGAAGAAACTATTTCACCAATTACTCATCAAAAAGTCACCAAAATTAGTCCACTGGTAATTGCTATCTTAGCATTTGTATTGTTAATTAAGATGGACTTTATTGGGATGGAAGATCGTTTCCCTGGCTTAGCAGTTGCAATTAATGGTAAAGAGTTTACTGGGACAGGAACTTATCTTTCATTAATGTTGATTGGTGCAACGCTTGGTGGTGCCTGCTATGGTACTTTGCAAAAGCACTTTGGTTATATTGGAACAATCTATATTGGACTAGTTTTACTTGCGATTGCCAACTTCCTCTTTGGCTTTGGTGGCAACAACTTTGGCATCATTGCAGCCGGTATCCTACTAGTTGGTTTCCCAATGCAAGTATTAACACCATTAATCTTCAATATTCTGCCATTTATGGCTCCAATGAAGTTGCAAACAAAGATTACTTCATTTATCTTGATCGGTTTTAACTTTGGTGCTTTCTTCTCACCAACAGCTGATGCCTGGTTTAACCACCTTCTCAGTCAACCATTGAGCGGGTTAGGTTT
Source organism: Candidatus Limosilactobacillus merdavium (assembly GCA_018883805.1). Lineage (GTDB taxonomy): Bacteria > Bacillota > Bacilli > Lactobacillales > Lactobacillaceae > Limosilactobacillus > Limosilactobacillus merdavium. The sequence goes on from JAHLFK010000042.1 coordinate 21,140, forward strand.
AGCAGCACCATTCCGGATTTATGGTGTAATGATGTTAATCATTGCTGGTTTACTCTTTATGGGTAAGCACATGTACGAATTGAAGTTATCCAACTCCAATGTTAATGTTCAAGCTAAGCAAGCTGCTACAGTTCGTGTTTATCATAATTAATATATAATTCACGTATAGGATGGAGTCCTTGATATTCGACTTATGGCCGGATACAAGGGCTTTTTTATATATAATTTCACTGATTAAAAAGGTTGAAACTTACTAATATATTGAGAAGAAAAATTAGTAGTAAAAAATAAAAAAAGTTTGTGTCAACCGGTTGACGTATAAAATAGAAAGCGCTAACATAATAACTGTTGAATGATAAAGCACTTCCAATTACGGAGGCATGCTAATTATTAAAAAAGGGGACTAGGATCATGGCTCATATTTCATTTGATCAAACTGGTTTAAAGAAATTCGTTAATGATAACGAATTAGGCGAAATGCAAGCAATGGTAAATGCTGCAGATGATGAATTACGGAACGGTACCGGTGCTGGTGCAGATTTCCGTGATTGGCTCCATTTGCCAACT
>JAHLFK010000043.1 GCA_018883805.1 Candidatus Limosilactobacillus merdavium
ACAAAATATAAAGCAATACCATACCAATTAATGGAGTTGGTACAACAAAGCTCTTTGGAAAAAGATCAGAGATCAATTGAGAAACAAATAAAATAGCAGCAAAGATTCCCATTTGTACATAAATGTTGGAATCCTTAGGTTGTTTGTCCTTTTCCATAACTTATTCCCTCCCACAGAAATAAAAAATAAATTTGACAGGCATTGTTCTCACAACGTCTTTTCAATTACTTAATTTACACTTTTTTTACAATTTGTGTTACATTTCACACTTAAATAGCCATAATTCAAGATGAAATGCCCTCAGGTAATGCCGAGATGCCCTAAACATTGTTAATCTTTTTACAAAATTTAATGATTCTTGATTCAATCTTATTAACAAAAATGTTAAGCAAGCCTAATTTATCAACAATTAGCGCATTAATGATAAGCACTTTAAGTTTGTTTATTAGTGATCGAAAATCTAATTAAAACGTCTGAACATTGTAAAAAAAAGAAACCGGAACAATTTCCAGTTTCTTTTTATCTATACCCCTAATGCTCTCTTAGTTACACTAACATAAGAACGGCTAACGGGAATTTTACTGTCATTAGTAAGCGTTAATTCATATGTATGATTAAAACTTGGCTGGAGCTCACGGACTTTATTGAGGTTAACAACGAAGCTCCGATGAACTCGAATAAATCGGTTGGGATCGAGTAATTGACTAATGCTATTTAACGTTTGCTTACTTACGATCTCTTGATCATCAGTATGGACAACAGTCTTACCGTTTTGTGCCTGAACATAGAGAATGTTTTGTTTTTGAATAACAATTGTTCGTTCATCATTGGTCAATGAAATCCGTGGATTCTTTTGCTGACTAGTAATTGAACCACTGGTTTGGTTATTTAATAACTTAGCAACTCGGTCGACCGCATCATTAATCCGATCCTGTTCGAAAGGTTTTAAAACATAATCAATTGCATCTGCTTCAAAGGCATCTAAAGCATACTGATCATATGCCGTTGCAAAGACAATATACGGAGCCTGATCATGTTTCTTTAGGGTCTTAGCAAACGCCATCCCACTCCCATCATCTAGCTGAATGTCTAGGAAAACAAGATCTGGCTTATCCTTTTCAATTTCACCACGAGCTGTGCTAATCCCATCTGCTTCTTTGATCTCATCAATTTGGTCGTTTTGTTCTAACAAATAATGAAGTTCATCACGTGCTAATGGTTCATCATCTACGATTAAGACTTTCATTTACTTGCCCTCCTTCTTTGTTAACGGGATCGATATAGTTACATTGGTACCTTTATCACTACTTTCAAACTGAAGAGCGCTTTGTTCATCATAAAGGCCAACTAACCGTTGATTTAGATTATGCAATGCCGTTCCAGAGCCATGCGCTGATGGGACAGATTGATGACCCAACTTTTTCATTAAATCTGGCGAAATACCATTACCATTATCTTTTACAGTAATTATTAGTCGATTGTTTTGACTATAAACATTTACCACAACTCGATTACCGCTTTTTCGGTTTCCGAATGCATGTTTTAGAGCATTTTCTACTAATACTTGAATCGTAAATGGCGGTAATAAGACATCATCGCTAACTGAATTATTCAGTTCAACATCGTATTTATCAGGAAAACGTGTCATTTCCAAACTAAGGTATGCCTTAACGTGTTGACGCTCTTGGGCTAACGTGATTTGTGTTTCCCGTGCGCCAACAAGATTTGAGCGGAAATACGTACTCAACTGCAACAATAATTGGCGTGCCTTCTCACTATCTCTTCGCACCATGGCACTAATAGTATTAATCGCATTAAAGAAGAAATGCGGGTTAACTTGAGCCTGAAGGGATTTAATTTCTGCATCCCGGACTAGCTTAGCCTGCATTTCAGCCTCACCCAGTGCAATTTGGTTAGCAAAGATTTCCCCTAATCCAGTAGCGAGTTGAATTTCAACCGGTGTTAACTTCCAGGAATCCGTGTAATACATTTTAAGTGTCCCAGCAACGTTATCAGAAACCCGTAGCGGAACAACAATGGCCGCCTGCAAAGGACAGTCAATATGTGAGCAACCAATTTCTTCAGCGTTTCGGGCAACTTTTACCTGGCCACTTTGAATAACGGATTCCGAAAGGGTTGTAACCATTGTCTTACCTGAAATATGATGATCACTTCCTGCCCCAATATGAGCCAGAATAGTATTTCGGTCAGTAATACTGATTGCATCAAAATTTGTATATTTCTTGATGATTCGGACTACTTGCTCAGCTGATTTAAAATTAAGCCCATTCCGAAAATATGGCAGTGTTTGATTAGTTAATTTTAATACTGAATGAGTTTGCGTAGCTCGAGTTTCTTCTTCTTGTCGAAGGTACATCGTAATAATTGAGATAAAGATTGATGTCCCTAAAGAACTAATCAAGATCATCGGAATAGCAATAAACCGTACCAACGTCCATCCCGTTGGACTAAAGAGGAAGACGAAAAGCATTTGAATTGATTCCATCGACAGTCCCACTACAAAGCTCCGCCAAGGGGTCATTACAGTAAAGGAACTATTCTTATCCTTATATAGGTAACCTGACAATAGACCAATTAAGGTTGAACTTGGGATATAGAACCATGCTTCACTAGCAAATCCCGCTTGAAATGCCCGGTGAAGTCCTGCAATCAGCCCAACTGAACCACCAACCCAGGGGCCACCGATAATCCCCGCTGTTGTTACAGCCAAGATTCGCGCATTAACAACCGAATAGTCATGGGAGACGGCCGTCAAAATAACCTTATTATGCAATTCATTAGATGGATCAATTTCAATCCCAGTTATATTCGCCATAATAGCAAATAATGAGAAGATCACTACTAACTGCAACTTAGCAGTAAACGATTTTGCAAATAAGCAGCGCCGGAAAGCAGGAATATTAACTAAGAGGAAGGCACAAATAATGACAAAACCAACCCGCTCAGTCATTAGAACTGTAAGATATAACATTCCTTAACCCACTCCCGTATTACTGCTTAGTTCCAGTATTAATTACAGGTTGTGTGCCCCGTTCACTGATAATTGCCACCATAATGTTGTTGATAATTTGCAGGCGTTGATCGTCAGATAAGTCTAAATTAGCTTCTTTAGAAAGCCGATCGATTGCATCTTCAGTAATTGAGACCGCACCTTCAACAATAATTTTTCGTGCAGAGAGGATTGCAGAAGATTGTTGTTTCTGTAACATTGCACTAGCGATTTCTGTTGCGTATGCCAAGTGAGTTAAGCGCGTTTCGACAACCTTAACACCAGCAACATTCAATCGTTCCTGAAGTTCAGCCGTTAACCGATCGGACACTTCTGTTGGGTTGCTACGTAAAGTTAAAGCATCTTCATTTTCAAAAGTGTCATATGGATATTCACTAGCAACATGCCGAACTGCTGATTCACTCTGAATTTGAACAAATTGCTCATAATCATCAACAGAGAATAATGCCTTTGAAGTATCAACTACCTTAAAAACAATTACAGCAGCAATTTCAACGGGATTCCCCTTTGAATCATTAACCTTCAAGATTTGACTATTAAAGTTCCGAACCCGTAAAGAAACCGGCTGTTTATCTGTAAAAGGAACAGTCATAAATAATCCAGCATCCCTAATTGTTCCAATATAGTTTCCAAAGAAAGTTAATGCCTTTGCTTCATTAGGTTGAATAATTGTCAAACTACTTGCCAAAATCAGCACAAGGACAACCAATATAATTCCAGAAATCACACTAACCAAGTGTCCTAACCGAAAGCCACTATATACCAGCCACAAACCGATTAAACCACCGATAATTGCAACCAATAATCCTAAGTAGCCATTAACATGAAAAGCACGTTTTTCTTTCATTTCTACTTCATCCCCCAATTAAACCCGTAGTCCTTTAGGATAAAAATTCTTGATCGTTTTCTGTACCAGCTTACCAAAGCCACATGCATGATCCTCGCAAGTCAATAAGTACCAGCCATTCGGCAAGTCGTCTTCGATTGAGATTGTGTCGCCATGAACGTATTTTCGCCATTGATCTGCAGTAATTTGAATAACCCTACTGAATTCATCAGGGTTCAACGCAAATGCTAACGCCAGCGCAGGTTCAAACCGCCGCTTCTTGAACGTTCCCAAATGTAATCCAGGCCGTAAAATACTGAGATCATCAATCTTACTAATTCCAGCTGGCAAATCGTACAACTGATCGCCAAAAAGAATTAATTTAGTTGGCTGATAATCGGGCATTACTGTTTCTTTAAATTCATTAAACAAGCCCAATTGCTCCTTATTCAAGCCATACCGATTTTGCCGTTGCTTCTTCTTCCGTTTCTTTGATTGAATAGTTGAAGCCGTTTCATCATATTTAAATTTTGCAATGAAATGACCCTCACCTTTAATATGATGCGGAAAAAGCCGAATTGCCTTAGTTAATTCTGGATTGTTATCAGCCCACTCAGGACGACCATGATCCATTCCAGGATAAGCCTTAATCTCTTCCATTTTCATTGAAGGATAATTTTCCAAAATCCAACTAGCATTCTGCTCATCTTCTTCAGGAGAAAAAGTACAAGTGGAATAGACTAATGTTCCTCCTGGTTTAAGCATTTTGATAGCAGATGCAATGATTTTTCTTTGTCGATTTGCACATTCTGCAGGATAGTCTTCGTTCCAGTATTCGATTCCTGCAGGTTCCTTTCTAAACATCCCTTCACCTGAGCAAGGAGCATCGATTAAAATCCGGTCAAAGAACTTAGGGAATTGTTGCTCTAATTCTTCTGGGCTTTCATTCATGACGACAGTATTCCGAGTTCCCCAACGTTCTAAGTTTTCAGCCAAAACCAATGCCCGCTTCCGGAATATTTCATTGGCGACTAAAAGTCCTTGATCATGCATCAATGAAATTAAGTGAGTAGATTTACCACCAGGTGCGGCACATAAATCAAGCACTTTTTCTCCTGGTTGTGGATCTACAACTTCACCAACATACATTGCTGAAGGCTCCTGACTGTAAACCCAGCCGGTAACATGATCGAGTGTCTTTCCACTGACTTGACCATAATACCCAGTTGGAACATACGGAACCTTGCCATCAGCATCATCAATCGTCTCTTGTGGCAATGCTGGCTTTAATGGATTAATTCGAAACCCACTATAGCTTTTTTCTTCTAAAGCTGCCAAAAAGTCAGAGGCTTCCTCCCCTAATAAGCGCTGATATTTAGTTTTAAATGCACTAGGTAGCTGCATTACTCAAATCACTCCAACAATTTAATCTTAATCAAATTATAACTTATTTTTACCTCTTCCTAAACATTTCTGATTATCATTATTGCTTTTCATTTAACTTTTAATCAATTCCGGTTATAATATTTAGCATTCATGTATTTTCGAAAAAGGAAGTGACTCTATAATGGACCAACATCTAATCGCAATCGACTTAGATGGAACAACCCTTAATAATCAATCAAAGCTTACAAGTGAGACAATCAATACTCTTCGCTTAGCCGCAAAAAATGGTCATATTGTTAGTATTATTACCGGTCGTCCTTACCGCATCGCTCAACACATATACGACCAGATTGGGATTAAGACACCAATGGTTAACTTTAATGGTGCCTTGACTCACATTCCCCATGAGAATTGGGACAAGGAATATGAGGTAGAGTTAACTAAGGAATTAGCCTTGGACCTCCTTGCCCATAAGGATGAATTAGGGATTGATACTATTACCGTTGAAAGTAAGGAACGTTTTTGGGCTAACCAGGCAACCACTGATGTTCCAGAATTTCTTCCAAATCGTCTCGAATCAAGTCAACTTCTTAGCGAACGCAACTTAAGCGATGACCCAATCGCAATCACAATCGAATACCAACCAGCAAGTAAAGAGCGAATCATCAAGATGGTTAATGATAAATATGGTAATTTCGTTGAACCGCGAGTTTGGGGTGGTCCTTACAACATCTTGGAATTGATCCATCGCGGTACTCATAAGGAATCCGGGATGTTCTATATTGCCAAGCAATATAACATCGATCGTAACCATATTATTGCTTTTGGTGATGAAAAGAATGATCAAGAAATGATTGATGCTGCCGGTCGCGGTGTAGCAATGAATAATGCTATTCCTGAAATTAAAGCGATCGCAGATGATGTTACCCCATTAGATAATGAACATAACGGGTTAGCTGACTACTTACAAAAGTATTTAAAATTAGCATAATATAAAGAGCCTTTAGCATTGGGATATACTAAAGGCTCTTTATATTTATTGACGGTTAATTCAGAAGATCTAAACTTCTGGATCACCAGTGAATTTCCCTACTACAGGCAAATCATCAAGAACTTTCTTCATGTGGAGTGACCGACGAATTGCAGCACTCACATCATGTCCAGCCAAGTTACCATGGTGCTTACCGTTTTGCCAAGCTGGAATGTTAGAAACATCGTAGACCGTCCCATCAATAGCTACATAGGCTGGTTGACCATCCTGGCCATTATACTTAGCAAGTTCTTCAGCGGTAAATGTTCTTGTAGTCATACAAAATACTCCTCCTGGTACTCGTTGATACTTTCATTATAACACTTTCGGTATAACTATTAAGCCTTACTAGCCAACTACTTGGTTTAATTTCCCTAAATGGAAATAATGATACAAAAACAATATTTATTGAAAATAATAATTATATTATATAACAACAATCAAAAAAATTGTTATAATAAAAGCGAAGGTGATTCTGCAATCACTTTCGCTAAATACTTCTACTTGGGGATTGCGGTGTGTCATGTCATCGCAATTCTCAATTTTTATTTAATCAGGCCATCTAAGAATGTAACAATGTAGTACAACAAGATAGCAGCGATGATCAACGAAAGTATATCTTTAAGCTGACGCCATATATTTTTCTTCATTCCGCAAACCCCCTAGAGTTGATCTTTAGTATTATAACACCACAAAACAAGTAATTTACGAAAAAGCGCGATAGAAGCCAATAATGACTTCTATCACGTTTTTTATGTTGCGACTTTAAAATAGTCTCGTGTGGGCAATTTGTGGGCAAATTACGTATGAATTAGTATACATGATTTGCTCTTTTTGTTCCAAAACGCTGTTAAATCAACGTTTACTTCTCGTCGACTTCTTCGTCAGTCTTGAGAACGGCCATAAAGGCTTCTTGTGGAATATCAACCTTCCCTACAGCCTTCATCCGTTTCTTACCTCGTTTCTGCTTTTCAAGCAACTTGGCACGCCGATCCGGATCACCGGTATGAATCCGGGCAGTAACATCTTTCCGGTAAGCCTTAATATTAGTCCGCGCGATAATCTTTGATCCAATTGCTGCTTGAATTGGAATTTCAAAGTTTTGCCGTGGAATAATCTTCTTTAGCTTTGAAGTGATATCACGACCACGTTCTGCAGCAAAGTCTTTATGCGCAATAAAACTTAAAGCATCGACCTTATCACCATTTAACAGGATATCGATCTTAACTAACTTGCTTGGCTTATAATCATCAATTTCATAATCAAGCGAAGCATATCCACGAGTGGAACTCTTTAACTTATCAAAAAAGTCAAAGATAATTTCTGACAACGGAATATGATAAATAACATTAACCCGCGTATCACTAAGGTATTCCATTGTTTCAAAGATCCCCCGTTTTCGTTGGCAAAGCTCCATTACTGGACCAACATAATCATTTGGTACCATGATTGAGGCTTTTACATATGGCTCTTTAATGTCTTTAATTGATGAAGCATCTGGCATTTCAGCTGGGTTTTCAACTTCCTTCATTGTACCGTCCGCAAGATCAACATGATAAGTAACAGATGGTGCAGTAGTGATTAAATCAAGGTTAAATTCTCGTTCCAATCGCTCCTGAACCACGTCCATGTGAAGTAAGCCTAAGAAACCACACCGGAAACCGAACCCTAATGCTTGTGATGATTCAGGCTCAAATGTCAGAGCAGCATCGTTCAACTGCAATTTTTCCAAAGCGTCCCGCAGATCATTGAACTTCGCATTATCTGTTGGATAAAGACCAGCATATACCATCGGCGTCATTTGCCGGTAACCTTCTAATGGTTTGTCAGTAGGGTTATTAGCATCAGTAACAGTATCACCAACTCGGGTATCCTTAATATCTTTAATAGCAGCGGTAATATAACCAACATCCCCTGCCATCAATACATCACGTGGTAATGGCTTAGGTGAGTTAATTCCAACTTCCGCAACCTCATACTCAGTTCCACTGTTCATCAGACGAATCCGGTCACCCTTTTTAACGGTACCTTCAAAGACCCGTACACTTAAAACAACTCCACGGTAATCATCATATTTAGAATCAAAGATCAAAGCCTTTAATGGCGCTGTTAAATCACCAGTTGGTGCTGGAACCTTTTTAACGATTTCTTCCAGGACTTTGTCAACGCCTAAACCTGTCTTAGCACTAACATCAATCGCATCATCAGTATCTAAGCCAATTTCATCTTCAATCTGCTTCTTTGTCCCCTCTGGATCCGCAGATGGCAAGTCAATCTTATTAATTACTGGTAATATTTCTAGATCGTTATCAAGAGCTAGGTAAACGTTAGCCAATGTTTGGGCCTCAACCCCTTGAGTAGCATCAACAACCAAAATTGCCCCTTCACAGGCTGCCAGTGACCGTGACACTTCATAAGAAAAGTCGACGTGTCCTGGTGTATCAATCAAATGAAAGATGTAATCTTGACCATCTTTTGCGTGGTACGTTAATGCAACTGCATTTAACTTAATTGTAATTCCCCGTTCACGTTCCAGTGGCATATCATCCAGAACCTGATCTTTCATTTCCCGTTTGCTGATTGAATCAGTCATTTCAAGAATTCGATCGGCAAGGGTCGATTTACCATGATCGATATGGGCAACAATCGAAAAGTTTCGAATCCGTTTTTGCCGTTCTTTCATTTCATCAAGACTCATTGTCATGAATTAATTCACTACTTTCTAAACATGTATAATCTTAGTACTAGTATACCAAAGACTATCCGACCTTGAAAAGTTAATCAAACTGTTGAATAGCAGATGGCATAATAATGGCCCCCAACGTTCTTAAAAGACTTTGGAGGCCATAAAAGATCATAATAGTTACCAAATTAAAATATTATAATCTTCAACTATTTAATTATTTATCTTCAAAGGCATCTCTTAGCTTATCTAAGACAGTCTTCTTAACACCTTTGACATCTTCACCACTAGCCGCAGCAAAAGCCATCATTGCTTCTTTTTGTCGCTTGTTAAGGCTCTTTGGTGTGTGAACATGGACTGTAACGTGCTCATCACCATTTCCACTTCCATTAAGGTGTGGAACACCTTTTCCACGTAAGCGGAAATTAGTTTCTGACTGAGTACCAGCAGGGATCTTTAAGTTAACATCACCATGAACGGTCTTAACTTTAACTTCATCCCCTAATGCAGCTTGAGCAAAAGAAATATCCTGATCTACGTAGATTGTGGAACCATCTCGACGGAATTCCCGACTAGGAGTAACACGGAACACAATGTAAAGATCACCATAAGGGCCACCATTTTCACCGGCATCGCCTTGGTGTTCCAAACGCATTTGTTGGCCATCATCAATTCCAGCTGGAACCTTTACTTCTAGCTCATGACGTTCATGAATATGTCCAGAGCCATGGCACTTTGTACAACGATCTTCTGGCTTAATGATCTTACCAGTACCGTTACATTCTGGACAGGTAGTTTGAGTTTGAATATTACCAAGTGGTGTCCGCCGAACTGTGACAACAACCCCACTACCATGACACCGTGAGCATGTTTCAGGAGACTTACCAGGTTTTGCCCCAGTCCCCTTACATACGTTACATTGGGCATCACGTTCATACTTAATTGTCGTTGTCTTACCAAAGACAGCATCCATAAAGTCAAGGGTCATTGAATATTGCAAATCTCGTCCTTGACGTGGAGCAGACGGATCAGCCTGACGACGACCGCCACCACCAAAGAATTGACTAAAGATATTACCAAAGTCTCCGCCAGCGAAATCGCCGTATCCTTGTTGGCCGCCAAAATCACCGAAGCCTTGACCTGCACCTGCATTTGGACCAGCAGAACCAAATTGATCGTATTGTGCCCGCTTTTGGGGATCACTTAATACTTCATGCGCCTCATTAATCTTCTTGAACTTTTCTTCAGCTCCAGGAGCATGGTTAATATCTGGGTGGTATTTTGCAGCTAGTTTCCGATATGCCCGGTTAATTTCTTGTTCAGATGCATCTTTTTTTACACCTAGAATGTCGTAATAACTTTCTTCTGCCATACGGATCCTCCATCTTTATTATTTGTTTAGTTATACCATAAATGACAAACGAAAGTAAAAGCCAAAGTCCTCTCTCTGGCCTTTGGCTTTTAACAATTGTTTAGTAACACTTTATGTTATTACTTCTTGTCATCTGGAGTAACATCCTTGAAGTCACCATCAACAGTCTTGCCATCGTCGGAACCAGAATTATTGTTGTTTCCAGTAGCACCACCGTTATTGCCAGCGGCACCGGCTTGACCACCTTGAGCGCCTTGTGCTTGTTGATAAAGCTTTACACTAAGGTCTTGAATAACCTTGTTCAAAGCGTCCTTCTTAGCCTTCATATCGTCTAAGTTGCCGCTTTCCTTAGCCTTCTTCAAGTCGTCACGAGCACTTTCAGCCTTCTTGATATCTTCGTCAGGAACCTTGCCCTTAACTTCCTTCAAAGTCTTGTCAACTTGGAAGAGTTCTTGGTCAACTTCGTTCTTCAAGTCGACTTCTTCTTTCTTCTTCTTATCAGCGGCTGCGTGTTCTTCGGCGTCCTTCTTCATCCGTTCAATTTCTTCATCACTTAAGCCTGAGTTTGACTTAATAGTGATATTTTGCTTCTTGTGGGTACCTTGATCTTCGGCAGAAACGTTAACAATACCGTTCTTGTCGATATCAAAGGTAACCTTGATTTGAGGCACACCACGAGGAGCAGCAGGAATGTCAGTTAGTTGGAAGTTACCCAAAGTCTTGTTGTCAGCTGCCATTGGACGTTCACCTTGAAGAACGTGAATGTCAACAGCTGATTGGTTATCAGCAGCAGTTGAGAAGATTTGACTCTTTGAAGTTGGGATAGTAGTGTTCCGATCAATCAACTTAGTGAAGACACCACCCATGGTTTCAATACCAAGTGAAAGTGGAGTAACATCAAGTAATACGACATCCTTAACATCACCAGTAAGAACACCACCTTGAATAGCAGCACCAAGAGCAACCGCTTCATCAGGGTTGATGGAGTGGTTAGGTTCCTTACCAGTTAATTCCTTAACCATTTCTTGAACAGCAGGAATCCGAGTAGAACCACCGTTAAGGATAACTTCATCAATATCGTCAAATGTTAAGTCAGCATCCTTCAATGCGTTCATAACTGGTTGCTTAGTCCGTTCAACCAAATCGTTAGTCAATTGGTTGAATTGTGCACGACTTAAAGTCTTTTCAAGGTGAAGAGGGCCATTTTCACCAGCTGAGATAAATGGCAAACTGATTTGTGCTTCTTGAACACCTGATAAGTCCTTCTTAGCCTTTTCAGCAGCATCCTTCAACCGTTGAAGGGCCATCTTATCCTTAGATAAGTCAACACCATTTTCTTCCTTAAAGCCTTCGATCAACCAATCCATGATCTT
>JAHLFK010000044.1 GCA_018883805.1 Candidatus Limosilactobacillus merdavium
ATGGACATTCCTCAATGGATATCTATCGTAAGGCCTTCTACCAAGAGATATCACAGCTCCATCAACCAATAATCAATTGGTCAGTATTATTTATTTGAGTCCAGTGGCTAACTTATTCTTGAAATTTAGGATCCACGGATAATTTGTTTTTTTGTAAAGACATTATAATAGAGAATAATTACAACAGTATAAAATACTAATCTACCAATTATGGAATGAACAATAAATAAATAACTTATTCCATAATTATATACAACAATTATAACTAGTAATAAACGAATAATATTTGCTGATAAAATCCAAATAATACCAATTAAACTTAAGATAAACTTCTCTATATTGTTATAAATTGGGAAAAAAATTAATATGCTTTCATAAGCAAAAATCTCAAGTGCACCAGAGCATTCATAATTTATAAATAGTTGTACATAGTGATCGCTAGATGTTTTAATCATTATTAAATTATAAGGTAGATTAATTGAGTAGTAAGGGAACAAACGAGATAAACCATTTAGAATTTCAGCAATTATTTTGGCAAACTTCCATACAAGATACATATGTGAAAAGAAAGACAAAGCAATAAATAATCCAAAGCTTCCAATTAAAAAACAATAAGCTGGTAGATTAGAACGCTTAAATAAACTAAGAATATAGAGCCAAATAATCATCCCAAATAAAAAGATCAGGTTAAATTGAAGTTCATGATTACTTAGACTTAGTTTTTTTATAATTATGTCTATAAGGGTGCTGTTCAATATTAAAATGTATTCACACCCCCAGTTGTTATTGATAAATCAAAGGAATTAAGAGATGAAAAAGTAACTATTGTTGACTGATTCACTCCCTTTTCAAGCTTTCCCAATGGTACCTCAATCTCAATATTCTCATTTTTAGTACGCTTGTTACGATGTTCTACTGCTTTTAGTGAAATTTTCTTATTATTTTTCTTGAGCCAACATTCTATTTTTTTAGTCTTTCCCTTACCTATCTTCTCTTTTTTCATTACTATTAAGTATGAACGATGAGAGTTAAGACTAATTTGATATTTTGAAGGTAAGTTCTCTTTACAACTAACATATGCGTATGCTTTCTCACCTTGATTAATAAAGGAAGCCTTATATTTTTTTGTATGTATTGATGGTCTGTTATTCCAATCTGAAAGATTACCATCAATAACAATACCACTATCTGCATATGCATTGGCATTAATATTGGGAAAGATTATCAAAAATAGGAATAATAAACCGCTAAAAAGTTTATTCATTTTGGACACTCTCCTATTAGAGTACATTAAAAGTAATAAATCCATTAAATCGTGAGAATATGAGAGATCATATATCTCAAAAAAAGGGCTCCGGAAAATCCGGAGCTCTTTTCTTTATTAGTACGAACAAATATTATAAATCCTAGTTATCTATCTAGGGAGGTAATTAGAATTCACGCTTTTTAGCAGCAAGGCCAAGACCGAACATTGCAGATACAGCACCCAAAGCAATTACAGCTGAACTGTTTTCGTTACCAGTTTGTGGTAAGGTTTGTGAGTCAGAGGATGTTGCTTCCTTTGAAGCAACATTAGCTGAACCCTTGTCACCATAAGCAGCAAGGACTTGCTTAGCAGCAGCAACACCGTTACCAGTAACAGCTGAACCATGGTTGCCACTTACAGTAGTGTTTCCATTACTTGTAGAACCGTTGTTAGCAGAACCATTTGTACCGTTGTTGTTACTTGGGTTTGATGGTTGATCTGGGTTTGCTGGTTGGTCAGGATTTGATGGTTGATCTGGGTTTGTTGGTTGGTCAGGATTTGATGGTTGGTCAGGTGTTACGTTACCACCATTATTCAAATCATTCAAAACCTTAACAGCTTGGTTGTATGCAGCTTGTGCAGTTGCAACGTTAGCCTTAGCTTGATCAAGTACCTTTTGTGCAGCATCAATAGTAGCACGAACATCCTTAGTATCATTAAAGTTCTTTAAGTTAAGTTGGTACTTTGATGTTGCGTTGTCCATCTTAGTCTTAAGATCATTAAGATTATCAATAATGTCTTGTGCATTCTTAGTTGCAGTTGCAAGGTTTGCATTTGCAGTATTAAGTTCTGCAGTACGTGCCTTAACACCAGCAGTAGCGTCAGTTAACCAATCTTGTTGGTCTTTTAATGCAATGTTTGCAGCATTTAATTCAGCTACAGCCTTTGCTTGATTAGCAACTGCATCAGCGTATTCTGGGGTACCAGAGGTAGCAGAAGCAACAGCATCGTTAGCAGCACTTACAGCAGCAGTAGCAGAATTTACACGTGCTTGTTCAGATGCAACACCAGATTGTGCTTGAGATTGTTGACCCATAAAGTCACTCAATGCATCAGAAGCAGACTTAACGGCGTCAGAAGCGCTAAGGTATTGTTGGTAAACAGGGTTATTATTAGCAGCATTTGAAGCGGCATTGTAAGCAGTAGTAGCACTATTAGCTGCATTACTCAAAGCTACAAGTCCACTATTAGTTGGAATGTTATAGTCAGACCGTACAGAAACTTCATTGTTGTGTGCAGCTTCCTTTGCAGCAATCGCATTATGGTTGTTAGCCTTAGCCGTTGCAAGATCTGCATTAGCTTGTGCTAAGTTAGCATTAGCTTGTGCTAAATCATCCAACATCTTTTGATATTGGTTTACACGACGTTGGTTGTATTCCATAGCAAGCTGTAATACGGCAATACTACCAGGAACATGACTATCATGGGTGTTAGGAGCTGTTAAAGTATCAACTTCTTGTTGGTACTTTGCAACTAATTGTTGTGCTTGCTTATATGATTTAATTAAAGAAAGACGACGAGCATTAGCAGGTGTAAATACTTCATTCAAGTATTTGTTGTAAGCACGTGTAGCTGCTTGTTTTGCAACATAACCATCAGCCTTATCAATGGCAGCATTCAATTCTCTGAGTTGAACACCCATTGGATCAACTTCAGCAGTAGCAGCTTGAGCTTGAGCATGAATAGCATTCATATTAGCAGTTGCATCACTCAAGTTCTTTTGTGCAACAGGCAATTCAGCCTTTGCAGAATCTAATTGTTCTTTAAGGCCATCAACCTTAGCTTGCCAAATATTAACATTCTTTGCAGCGCTGTGTTGTTCAACTGCTTGACTAGCAAGTTGTTGTGCAGTTGAAGCAGATGCTTGGTTACGAACTGCAGCGTTGTAAGCGTGCTCAGCTGAACTTGCATTTGCTGATGCTTGCTTATTAGCATTAGCAGCACTTTCAACAGCAGCAACATCAGAATTAAGAGATGCTGCACTGTTGTATTGTGCTTGTGCTTGGCTTAAGTTAGCATTTGCGTTAGCCAAAGCATCGCTAGCACTGTTTACGTTAGCTTGTGCAGCTGAAACAGCACTACTATTAGCAGTAGTAGAAGTTGCAGCAGTAGAAGCAGCAGTGTTAGCAACTGCAGTAGTTTGTGGTGCTACTTCATCAGCGTGAACAGCAGTAGCATTAGCGTTAGCTAATGTTAAACCTGCCAAAGCAGCAGTAGTAACAAGTCCGGCATAAACAATGCTCTTGCCTGACTTGTACATCTTGTAATGTACAGAATTATTACGGTTTTCCATAATAATAATCCTCCCTTTGAATGTATATATAAAAAGTACTAATTGGATCCAATAATTACTTTGAATCACTGTTTACTATATTAGAAATGGTCTAAAATTTCAACTATTTTTAACAATTTCTTCTTGCTTTTGTAACGTTTTAGTAAAAAAATTACATGTTTTTTTTAAAAGTCGTTACAAAATATATCGTTCTATTTTCAAACTGATAACCATAATAATATCTTTTATGCTAGATAAATGCTCTACACTAAGTGGTTTTAAAAAACTAAACGAAAACAAGCAAAATATTCAATATGTTAAATTCTGTATTTCATTTAGCACCTTATTAGTCGCAAAAAAATTAGTAATTATTTTCTTGCATCGATGATGGCCAACCATCAATTGACTTCTTTGCATCTAAATCACGAAGCTTTGCCATTTCTTCGCCATTGAGTTCAAAATCAAAGATATTAATATTTTCTTCCATATGTTTAGTATTTAAGGACTTTGGAATAACTACTATTCCGCACTGAATTAAGTAACGCAAAATAGCTTGAGCTGGTGTCTTTTGATAGCTCTTTGCGATTTCTTCAATAACCGGAATATTGTTAAGAAATCCAGGTTGTGCTTCTCCAAGCGGAGAATATGATTCATGAACGATATCGTTAGCAGTTAAATACTCGTGCATTCGCTGTTGTTGCCAGAAGATATGTGTTTCAATCTGGTCGACAACTGGTTTAACAGAAGAATTATCAATAATTTCTTGGACTTGTGGCTTATTAAAGTTACTTAAACCGATTGCTCGAACCTTACCATCTTTGTAAGCATCCTCAAGTGCACGATATGTCTCTAAATCGTTCCCCATTGGCCAATGAATTAATACGAGGTCAAAGTAGTCTTGATTGAAATCTAATAAAGAATCATCCAACCCTTTCTTAGTCTCTTCGTAACCACTTGTTTGGACCTTAGTAGTAACAAAAAGTTTTTCACGATTAAGACCACTCTCCTTAATAGCTTCACCAACGCCCTCTTCATTACCATAGTATTGAGCAGTATCAATCATTCGGTATCCTAAGCGAAGAGCTTTAGCAACATTGTCAAGGGTTGTATTAGGTGTAATCTGATACGTACCAAAGCCGAGCATTGGCATTTCAATGCCATTATTTAGTTTTACAGTTTTCATATTATTCATCTCCCCGTTCTTATTATATTATTTCTTTGGCAGTTTGATTATTTAAAAAATAAGTTAAAGTAAATATCTGCTTTTTATACTAAATGAATAAACCTTTAAAATCTTATCAATGATCTAAATCCGAGCGTCAAAAATTTAAAAATAAAAAAGCCCGGGCGAACCCGGACCACCTGATTGCAAGAATCTGTAGGCCATGTTTTGTCGTAGTATAACTATCAGGTAATAATTATACCGAGGTAATCATCTATCTCAGAGTAAAAACTCTCCCCTGGAATCACTTCAAATTCGCTATCCAAAGCTCCCCTACCGTAGTTTGGGTTTACCGCTTGAGGGGTTTACCGCGTTCCATCAATAAGGTTTCCCTTACTGTATCGTCACTGTGGCACTTTTCAGGAATACTCGGGCATAGTAAAACCTTAGCCGTTTTTCCCGCCGTTACCGAATAATCGGCACCCCGCCTTATTTTTTCAGCGAGCACAAACACTACAGGCATCGCAGCCTGTGCGAGCATGGACCTTCCTAACACAACATAAGCTGTGCTCAATTACCCAAGACTTGCAAATAATTATTATTAAAGTAAATGAGAATCGTTTTGTTGGCCATTAGCACCCATTTGGGAACCAAAAACACGACGTTCAAGGTTGGATAACCGCTTAAGGATATCCATGTTAGTGGCATTAGATACTGGTTGTGAAGCAGCTCCATTGTTCATGGTAGAACCAACTTCAACTTGGCGGTTAAGTTCATCAACCTTAGCACGGAGACGTTCATTTTCATTGTTCAACCGATCTAATTCTTTGTTGAAAGTGTCGTAGTCTTTGATAACATCATCCAGGAAAGAATCAACATCGGCTTCATCATAGCCCTTTCCGATGTTACGTTCTTTGAATTGCTTATGCAAAATATCTTGTGGAGTAAATTTAATGTTATCCAACATACACACCTCAATTTATCTGATTCAAAAGTACATTAATTATCATACATAACTTATTTACCAAATTCAAGTAATTTTGGTGACCTTATCTGATTTATTAGAATTTATCATTCTCTGCTTCAGCTTGCCGTTCTTGCCACTCAATTGCTGCTTCCTGAAGTTCATCAAAATCAATCAAGCGGTATGGATAATCATTGGACTCCGCAAATCGTTGGATAGCTTGGTAATCATACTTTTCTTTTCCCTCATGGTCGGGATCGTAAATTAAGAGTGCTTCATCTGTATGAGTGAGCATAAAACGTTGAAAAGCTCTGAGCTGTTGTGGCGATTGGTATGGATGATCGCTAACACTCGCACTAAAATCGACTCTAGATTGTAAATTCTCCAGTTTAGCTTGATTATTCTCATTCCACTGCTGACCAAATTCTGTAAAAGGCAGCATGACTGAAACCTTTAATTGAGGAAAGGTTGCTTTTAATTTAAGTGCCACTTCAGCCGACCATTGCTCAACCCCCAATTGCGGACCGGTAATTAGCCAAAACTCATCGTCACTTTCTTCTAACCGGGATCTCAGCTCACGACTTAGCACATCTTTAATCACTTTCATTTTAGGATCGTCATCCTTAAAAACATTCAATTCATAACTGCGGTACCCAGTCACCCATAGTCTACGCATCATTAATCATCTCGTTTCTAAATAGTGTGTCAAATTTTGCCATATATAATAGGAAAAGTTTCGTCAGAAAAGGCAAAAATTGCTCATTTAAAACGTCCTTATAAAATAATTTAACACTTCTGTATCAATCATTTTATGCTAACTCTGGTATAATACTTCTAGTTAGGAGAGTGATCAATGGTGAATATTCACTATCCCAATGGTCAGCAACCACGGCGAGAATATAATCCGCGGCGTGATTTGCCGACCCCTCACCAGTCCATTTACGCTAAACGGGGAATGTCCCTGGAAGATGAAATTAACCACAGTAACCAATATTACTTAGCAAACCACATTGCAGTAATTCATAAGAAGCCAACACCAATTCAACTGGTCAAAGTTGATTATCCGAAACGAAGTGCTGCTGTGATCCGCGAAGCATATTTCCGTCGTCCATCAACGACCGATTACAACGGTGTCTATAAGGGTTACTACATTGACTTTGATGCGAAGGAAACACGCAATAAGAGATCCTTCCCATTAAAAAACTTTCATCCCCACCAAATCAACCACATGCGTGAATGTATCAAACAAGGTGGCATCTGTTTTGCCTTTATCAAATTTACCGAATTAGATCTTATTTATTTATTACCAGCTACCAACTTGTTTGAATTCTGGGATCAGCAAGATACTGGCAGTCGGAAATCAATTCCGCTAAAATCAATAGCTAAGTTAGGTTATCAGATTGAATACCGACTTAATCCCCGTCTCCCCTATCTGGATGCGGTGGATCAGATCATTGCTAATACAAAGTAAAAGGAGAATATCATGTCGAATAACGATGAACCACGTCGCGAAGATCAATATCGTGACGATGGCGGCTATGATGATGGCGGTAGAAAGCCATTGTTAAAACGCATCTTGCTATGGATCGCTGGGGTTGTCGTCCTCCTGTTCGTTGCCGGATGTGCACTATTTTTCTATTACGCTTCAAGTGCGCCAAAGATTAGTCAACGTGAATTATCGAGTCAGAACACTACCATTATTTATGATGCTAATGACAAAGTAATTTCACGGTTAGGTGCTCAAAAGCGTGATTATGCTTCAGATTCTCAAATTCCTGAAACATTGAAGCATGCCGTTGTTGCAATCGAAGACCGACGCTTCTACAAGCACCACGGGGTTGATGTTCGGCGGATCATGGGAGCGGCAGTCAACAATGTGATTGGGCGTTCCGATGGGATGCAAGGGGGAAGTACCCTGACTCAACAATTAGTTAAGCTCTCTGTCTTCTCCACTGCTCAATCTGACCGAACTTTCAAGCGAAAGGCGCAAGAAGCATGGTTAGCCCTCAACGTTGAACGGCACTTCAGTAAGGATCAAATCCTGAAGTACTATATCAACAAGGTTTACATGGGTAATGGTGTCTACGGGATGCGGACAGCTGCTCAATATTACTATGGTAAGGAATTGAAGGATCTCGATCTTTCACAACTTGCTTTACTAGCTGGGATGCCACAATCACCTACGAACTACAACCCATTAGTTTCTAACACGAAGTACGCCACTGCACGGCGGAATGAAGTTCTGAACGCTATGGTTCGAGCTGGTTACATTAATAAGTCAGCAGCTCAAAGCGCAGCAAACGAAAGTGTTACTGATGGTTTGGATCCTGATCACGGTGATGTTGAATCAAGTGAAACCAACGTTAAGGAAAAAGTTGTTGATCCTTATGTTAAGGAAGTTCTTGCTCAACTAGAAGCTGAAGGTTATAACCCGAACACTGATGGTTTGTTAGTTCACACCAACATGGATCTCGGTGCGCAAAAGAAGTTATACGATGCTGCCAATAATGAAGTATCCTTCCAAAGTGATCAAATGCAAGCTGGTGCAGCCGTTACCGACCCTCATAACGGTCAAGTGGTTGCAATGCTTGGTGGGCGGCACTCTAATGTTATCTACGGACTTAACCGTGCCGTTCAACAAAACCGGAGTTCCGGTTCTACTGCTAAGCCATTGATGGATTACGGTCCAGCGATTGAATACCTTCAATGGCCAACCTTCAAGACTGTTTCCGATACTAAGTTCTACTGGCCTGGTACTAACAAGGTTCTGCATGACTTTGATAACAAGTACAAAGGTAATATGACAATGCGGTCAGCATTAGTTGAATCGCGGAACGTTCCTGCGATCAAGACATTGCAAGAAGTTGGAATTAAGCGAGCAACGACATTCCTTAATGGTTTGGGAATTTCTCAAAAACAGCCATATACTCTGCAAAATGGGATCGCTCTTTACATTTCACCATTACAAATGTCAGCTGCCTATGCTGCTTTCGCTAACGGTGGTACTTACTACCGTCCTTACTACATCAGTTCAATTACCACAATGGATGGGAAGACAAAGACTTATTCCCCACACGGTAAGCGAGCAATGAGCAAGGCTACTGCCTACATGATGACTGATATGTTAAAGGGTGTCTTCACTAATTCAGCTTCTACTGGTACTTCCGCTTACATTAGCGGTGTCCACCAAGCTGGTAAAACTGGTACAACTGACTTCCCTAACCGCAACCAATCTGGAGTTATGGATTCATGGATGGCCGGTTACACCAAGAACTACTCAATCGGTATTTGGACTGGTTTTGACCACCCAATGAACGGCGGTGCAATCTTTACCCAATACGAACGGACCGCTGTATTGCTGTACAAGAGCATTATGCAATACCTCGATGAAGAGAATCACGCATCCAACTGGAAGATGCCAGATACTGTTCAAGCTGTTCGGGTTAACGGTCGACGTCAACTCGTTATCAAGGATTCTAAGTGGGCCTTGATGTA
>JAHLFK010000045.1 GCA_018883805.1 Candidatus Limosilactobacillus merdavium
GTTCTAAATGCTCTTTATAGTGACCGGATTAAGACCGTCCCGGATCAACTATATAACTTTGACACCCGTAATGGGACGATTTATGAAACCATTTCATTTGGTAAGTGGACGCTTGATTGGGTAATCAAAAATTTGATTTGGATCGACTTCTTGACGCATCAAATCAAGGTTCATCAAGAGGACACCAGAGTTATAGTAACCATCAGCATCAAAATTCTGCAAACGGATCTTGTTAATTACATCAGTCGTATTAGTCAAGCTGGTATGAATTGCGGATGCAAAAATATTATCACCCAAATAAGTGTTGTATAACGGTGATAAATCATTAATACATAAGATATCCGCATCAAGATAAAGAATTTTATGAAGGTTTTCTGGGAGCATCCGATGAGCTAACAAACGGTAATAAATTGTAGTTGGGTAGCGATCGGTTACTGGTGCATCCTCAAACAATGACTCTTTAACAATTACCGGATGATAAGTCATCCCCAAATGTTCACAAAAGTCCGCCAATTCCTGGCCCTTTGCTAAATGCTTTTTTTGCAAAACATAAACATTGAATTCCTGCGGCTTTGTGTTCAAATGAATTGAAAATAGCACCGTTTCCAGTTGCTGAACAAATTTATCATCAATCGAAAAAAGTAAGTTCATCGTAATCTCCTCCAAACATTAATAATTATATCAATTTTTCTTGGTAAAATAATCATAATGAGACTATTGAAAGGATCTGTATCATGAATCAGACAGAACAACTAGAAGCAGTAAAGAATTACACTATTAAAAAACTCAGTGATGACCGGACTGGACACGGGATGGATCATATTAACCGAGTTGTAAAGAATGCATCCCGAATTGCCAAAGGTGAAGGCATTGATCCTTTTCTTCCGATGGTTGCCGCATACTTACACGATACTGTCGACGAAAAGATCGTTGATAACGTCCAATCAGCACAAGCAGCAGTCCGCAAGTTCCTTCAGCAATCCTCCTTTAACGATGAAGAAATTAATATCGTTATGGGCACAATTAAAAATATTTCATTTGCCCACACCCTAGAAAACAATCACTTAGAATTAAGCAAAACGGCTCAAATCGTTCGTGATGCTGACTGGTTGGATGCAATCGGTGCAATTGGAATCACTCGAGCAATTTACTATGGAGGTGCCCACAGTGAAGTAATCTATGATCCCAAAGTAAAGCCACGGAAACATATGGATAAGGAAGAATACCGGAACCTCAGTGATGAAACGATTATTAACCATTTCTATGAAAAACTACTTGGGCTAAAAGATAAGCTCTTTACAAGTACAGCTAAAAAGATCGCTGATCACCGTCAACAAGTCATGCTTGACTTTCTTGATGAATTCCACCAAGAATGGGAAGCAAAAGCGTAATCAAACAACTAACTAAATAAGACGTCAAACGTTCACAAAGAACACTTGACGCCTTATTTTACTTTTTATTATCTTGCTCTTCTTTATAGTAACTTAAATCAATAATCACTGAATCATTGGTATTATCATGATCATCATCGTTATACTTTTCCACTGGTGGCAAGAATTTTTTACTGATATGCTCAAATAAAATTCCAAATGGTGGAATCAACAGCGCATAGCACAATGCTGTCAGCAAGGATGTCGGTAATGCCAATCGCATAATCTCTCCCATCCCCGCGCTACTGCCAGTTAGTTGCCAACCAACAATACAATATGCTACTTCTAACAGGATTAGAATAATTAATCCACTTGCAATACCAACAGTAATCATCTGCTGATGTTGCAACTCACGTGATGTTGATTGTTGCCAGTTAACAACCCAACCACTAAGAAGAACGGTTAAAGCTGTAACAACGACTGTTAACCAGTCACTTTGGTTAAACCACAAAAGAATTAGTTGACCAACTATTACTAAGAGAACAGAATTAAGCATCCCCAATACAGGGAGCGCGCTAACTGCTAATAACGCGGTAATTGGTGCAATAATTGTGCCACTAGGTAGAACTGCTTTTAAATTAAGTGGTGAAAAAATACAAATCGCGACAAGAAGCACTAACCAAGACACAATGCTAAATAAACGAACTCTTTTCATCATGCTAAAGGCTTCTTTTCAGTATCCTGGAGCCATGCAAGAGCAAGGGCGCCTTGACCCAAGTGAACACCAACTACAGGGCCGAAGTATGATAACTCAAACTTGATATCTGGATGATCAGCTTGCAGCTTAGTCATCCACTTCTTCCCTGCTTCTTCATCGTTTGCATGTAAAACGATCGCACGAACAGGATAAGCTAACTTTGCAATTGATTCATCAAAGATTTGCTCACAACGAGCCTTTGCCTTCTTCATTGAACGAACCTTTTCAAAGGCTTCAATGTCGTGGTTAGGATTGTCGAATGAAAGTAAAGGCTTGATTCTTAAAATTGAACCAACAAAAGCAGAAGCATTAGATAACCGACCACCACGAACCAAGTTTTGTAAATCATCAACCACGAAGACATCGCGGAAGGTGTCCTTTAATTCGGTCAGTTTAGTAACAATCTCGTCAACATCTGCACCCTGGTTTGCAAGCTTGGCAGCTTCAATTGCTAAGTAACCCATTAATTTAACTGTGATTCCAGAATCAAAAGGTACAATCTTAATGGTATCTTTCATTTCTTCTGATAATTGGGTAATGTTATTCAAAAATCCAGAAATGGTTTTTGTAAGGTGGATACTAATTACCGCGTCATAACCTTGATCGGCAAGCCCTTGATAAAGTTCCATCATTTCACCGATTGAAGGTTGAGAAGTACTTGGGAATGTACTAGCAGTTTTGAGTTGCTTATAGAACTCTTCACTTGTGATATCAACGCCTTCCTTATAAGTCTTCCCATTAAGGGTAAACGGAATTGGTACCACATGAATATTATTAGCCGCAATCTCTTCTTTAGTAAGATAGCAGGTACTGTCAGTTACAACAGCGATTTCCATTAATACTACCTCCATTAGAATGTTGTTATTTATAAATAAAAAAATAATTGCATATTTAAGGTATTTTACAATACCGTAATAGATATAGAATACCACATCGAATTACAGAAACCAATATCAGAGGCCGTTCGAATTGTCTATTTAGTCCAACAAACGGTATAATAGTAAACGCTATGTAAAACGATTAAAAGGAGGAATTAAACAATGGCATTTGATGGTTTCTTTACCCATGCAATCGTCCATGAATTAAACGAGACACTTGCAACTGGACGAGTTGCAAAGGTTAATCAACCCTACCCTGCAGAATTAATTATGACCATTCGTGCACACCGCCATAATTACTCACTGCTCCTCTCCGCTAATCCAACTTATCCACGGATTCAAATAACGAAGATTGCTTACCAAAATCCAGCGGTTCCTAGTAATTTTGCAATGACAATGCGGAAATACCTCGAAGGAGCAATCCTTGAATCGATTGAACAGATAGATAATGACCGAATTGTTAAGTTGAATTTTAATACCCGTGACGAACTTGGGGATCAGCAACATTTAATTCTGATTGTTGAAATTATGGCTCGTCATAGTAATGTCTCTTTGGTTAACGAGAAAACGAATAAAATCATCGATACAATCAAGCATGTTGGCTCTGATCAAAACCGGGTACGGCTGCTTCTTCCCGGTGCAACTTTTATTATGCCACCAAAGCAGGATAAGACTAATCCGTACCTCCCAAACCAAATTTATACTGATTTAGTGCGTGAGGGTCTTGAATTACCTGAATTAGCAAAGCAGCTACAACAACGCTACCAAGGTTTGGGTCGGCAATCAGCAATGGAGTTAGCTCGTGAATTGCAGGCAAGCGATGACTTACCAACTACCTATCACACATTCCTTAAGCATTTTGAAAACCCTGATCCGGTTATTTATAATGATGAAAAAGGAAAGCAACAATTTGCTGCCTTCCCTCCTAGTGATGTCAAAGAAGACCGTCTTACCCATTACGATACACTATCTGTAATGCTTGACGCCTTCTATGCAAGCAAAGCAGAACGCGACCGCTCTAAGGAACTGGCTGGACAAGTACTGAAAGTTCTTCAAAATGAATTAAAGAAGGATCGCCGCAAGGTCAAAAAGCTGAACAAGCAGTTGGAAGATGCTGCCAAAGCTGATTACTACCGGATCCGCGGTGAAATTTTAACGACTTATCTCGGCAAATTAACTCATGGGATGACAGAAATTACTCTGCCTAACTTTTATGACGATAACAAGCCACTAAAGATCTCACTTGATCCAGAACTTTCTCCTTCTAGGAACGCACAAAAGTATTTTACTAAGTATGACAAGCTCAAGACTTCGGTAGATTACGTAAATGAACAACTGAAGTTAACTAATGAAGAGATTGATTATCTTGCCAATATTGAGAGTCAAATCGAATTAGCTTCACCAGCCGACATTCAAGAAATCCGTCTGGAATTACAACAACAGGGATATGTTAAGCAAAAGCGACAAAAGAGCAAAAAGCGGCGTAAAGTTCGCGTTAGCAAGCCTGAAGAATTCCATACAAGCAATGGGACAACTGTTTTAGTGGGTAAAAACAACCTGCAAAACGACCGATTGAGCTTTAAGATTGCTAACAAAAATGATATTTGGCTTCACGTCAAGGATATTCCTGGTTCACACGTCATTATTCGGGATAGTGATCCTGATGAACAAACCCTGCTTGAAGCAGCTCAATTAGCCGCCTACTTCTCAAAGGGTCGTGATTCCGACAATGTTCCTGTCGATTACTTACCTGCTAAACGTCTACATAAGCCAAATGGCGCTAAGCCTGGATTCGTTACATTTACAGGTCAGAAAACATTATATGTAACTCCACATAAACTTGCAGATTAAAGTTCTTCTCGATAAATCAAAAAATGGACGAAGCAGCAAATTCACGCTGCTTCGTCCTTTTTTACTTATAACTACCTATTCAATAAACTGAATCTCTGCTCCAATAATCTTGTCTGGACCAGGAGTTTGTTCTGGCTTCATATGGAGCGATTCGAATGGGAATGATGCACGATAAATCACTGTCCCCATTGGTTGAGGAATTTGCGCATCAGCTAGTGTGAAGTCTTCGTCACTAACAAGCCGACCTAAGATTGCTGGCAAGTTAGTCCCCATTGATTTGGAAAGGAAAGCTACTTCAGGAAGCGTAATCGATTG
Organism: Candidatus Limosilactobacillus merdavium; assembly: GCA_018883805.1. Taxonomy (GTDB): domain Bacteria; phylum Bacillota; class Bacilli; order Lactobacillales; family Lactobacillaceae; genus Limosilactobacillus; species Limosilactobacillus merdavium. The sequence goes on from JAHLFK010000045.1 coordinate 5,172, forward strand.
AACAGTCAGTGACTTATACGTTAGCCCCTCTTGCTCAAAGATTACTTGGTAGAACCCTGGAGTATCCTGCTGTTCAACCACCGCACCAGCTTGTTCCTTCATTGTGGCTAACTGATCTGCTGGAATTTCAGCAGGAAGACGGAGGTTAATCATTTCATAATCAAACTTAGTTGGTGATTGCAGAGCAGCAGTCGATGCTAGGAACTTCTTATTATTACCATCCCAAAGGTAATCTAAAGCAACTAGCTGGTTTGACTTAGGTTGAAGATTATTCAAACGATCATCTGGCAAAGTAATTACCTTACTTTGAAGATCGTATTCCTTCAGTGCTTCTAAAAGACCAGTATAGCTGGCCGGTACAAAAATCAGTTGTGGCTGATCAATTTCAACGATTGATAATACATTCTCAGCTGAAGCGGGTTCAATGTACCGCTTATCAGCGATCAAAGTATTAAGAGTAACCGAACTAGGATTACAGTTCATGATAATCGTATGGAATTTTTGCTTATGCAGTTGCATCATCATAGAAGCTACGAAGAAGTCCCCTGCATTACTAAGTCCTAAACGTAAACCACCAGTACCAATGAATAGCGCACTTGGCTGTGGCAATGTCAGTGCTTCATTTTCATCTTCATAAGCCGAATAGAAGGTCTGGGTATGCTGATCAAATTCACCAGCAGACGGTTCAACTTCCTTATACTTCATGTTGAGGTTATGATCCTGCATCAGCTGGTAGATTTGCCGTGGAGTAGTCTTCCAAAGTTTTGCAATTAACTTGTTACTAAGCCCCATGTGCTTGGCTTTAACTAAAACCGGTTCCTTACCCGGATGATTGATTAATTCATTAATCAAATCTCTCATCTGTGCGAGTTGGTCAAAATAAAATGGATCAATCTTTGTCATTTCAACCAATTCATAAGTTGTGTATCCACGACGCATCGCTTCAAGAAGTGAGAATAGCCGATCCGGGTGTGGATGAACTAGTCGATCAATCAATTCATCTTCAGATAATTTCTTCTGTTCATTCAAGTGGAAATCAGTTGGTTCATGGTAACGGGATTCAACCGCCTTAAATAATGCTTCAGCGGGACTTCTCCCAATTCCGAAGACAGTTCCTACTGATTTCTTTTCTGTTCCCAGTACCTGCTTCCGGGCTTCCTCTGGACTAAATCCCCATACAGGAACCCGCGCAGCAATATGATCCATTACTGGTTCAATCAAAGCAGCATGCTTGGTAAAACTTGGCCCAAGATCAATCTCACGTAAAGTCCTACCGAGATACAGCTGTGCACATACCATTGAAATTGGGTAACCCGTTGATTGCGCAACAAATGAAACCATCCTATCAAAATATGGACTACTCTTGATGACATAGAAATTATCACTAACTGGATCTAAGGCGAATTGGATGTGGTTAATTCCAACAATCCGCAGCTTCCGGGTAATTGCGAATGCCGTATCACGCATATCCTGGATTTGGCGATCAAGCAATGTTTGTGCTGGATTGAAGGCAATTGAATCACCGGCATGAATTCCGATTGGATCAACATCTTCGACCATCCCCAACATCATCATCGTTCCAGAATGATCACGTTGAACAACCACTTCAATTTCCTTGTAACCGGCTAAACTTTGCTGAACATAGACCTGTTCAGCTCGTGAATGTCGCAAACACTTGCTAACTGCATCCGCCAATTCACTTTGATCGTGCACAATTTGCCGGGTACTCGTGATTTTAGGAAGGACTGAACGAATGATTACGGGATAGCCAATCTTATTAGCTTCGTCCAAAGCATCAGGATAATTATTCACGGTGGCGATCTTCTTCATTGGCGCATCCATTCGCCGTAAAGTCCGTTCAAGCAGAACCGGGTTGTTAATTTGCCGAACAGTTGCTTCAGGAACACCGAGAAGCTCAATTTCCCGTTCCCGGAGAATTCCCTTTTCTAATAATTCTTGCGTCAACAGGAATGCTTGCCGATTACCAAGAGTTGGCAGGATTGCTTGTGGTTGATATTTTTCAATCAAAGCAATTAGGTGATCGACAGTTAATGGTCCAATTGAAGAATGATCGATCACGGAAGAGTCGTTCAAACTATATGAGAATGGATTATTATCAGCCAAAATCGTAGTAACCCCTTCTCGGTGAAGGTAAGTTGCTACCTGATAGGTTGCAGAATCAACTTCATCCCCATGCTGAATATTATTCGGACCGGCACCAATAATCAAAATCGAATTAATCTTTTTCACTACCGCCGTTCCTCCTTCCGTTTCATCGTATCGATAAATTCATCAAACAAACCATCAGTTTCATCTGGACCAGGTGCACCATCAGGGAAGAATTGAACTGAAAATGCGGGGAATTGGCGGTGGCGTAATCCCTGAACGCTACTATCAATCATATCTGTATAAGTAACAAAGAGCTTAGACCGATCAACAGTGCTCCAATCAACCGTATATCCCTCTGATTGGTTAGCGTAGACGATGTGATCAGTAATAATTTCTTTGATTGGGTGGTTCATCCCATGGTGTTCTACACTTAGCGGAACCACTTGCGCACCATTAGCTAATGCAAACAATTCATGTCCCAAGCCAATCCCAAACAATGGTACTTGTTCCTGGACTTTCCGGATCATCTCTAAAACAGATGACTTAACATAATGCGGATCACCAGGGCCACTTGAAAGAACAACCCCATCTGGATCAAGGCGGAGGATCTCGTCAGCTGTCGCATTATATGGCAGAACAGTAACATTACACTTTCGCCGACTAAGTTCCCGCAAGATTCCGTTCTTCAGTCCAAAATCAATTACAACCACACTCATACCGACTCCTGGATTAGGGTATGGCTTAGGCGTTGATACTTGAGCCACTTGCTGGTTGGTCAGGACAGTTGCGTGTAACTGATCAAAGGCGTGATCATCAGGAACTGGCACGATACTTCCCTTTAATGGCTTGCCGGCATCACGCAATTTGTGGGTAATTGCCCGGGTATCAATGTTTGTAATTCCCGGAATATTCATCTGCTTCAGGTATTGATCCAAAGTCAACCGCCGGATATTATCTGTCGCCACATTTGATAGTGAACGCACAATTACTCCCTTGATTGTCGGGACAATTGATTCATAAATATTTCGCTGAATCCCGTAACCGCCAATATTTGGCTGAGTAAAGGTTACAATTTGATTATCGTAAATTTGATTAGTAATGATTTCCTGGTAACCAGTCATGCTTGTATTAAAAACAACTTCACCAAAGGTTACCGCTGGTGAGCCAAATCCATCTCCTGCAAAGACGGTTCCATCTTCAAAAATTAGGTAGCGTGCTGCCAACTCGCTCACTCCTTTAATATTTTCACCGTATAGATGTCCTCTATCATTATATAAATGATCACGGACGTTTCAAAGATTAATTACTTAAAAAAGTAAAAAAGGAGAATAGAACTATACTTGTTTGCGAGTTTGCAGTCCTATTCTCCGCTAAATTTCAGTTATTTATCTGTTTTTTCCAAATGATCCAACATCTTTTGGAAGTATTCCGGTAATGGCGTCGTAAATGTCATTTGTTTACCGGTTCTAGGATGCTTAAATCCTAATAACCGGGCATGAAGGTACTGACCATTCCCGGGTAGTGTCTTCCGGGGACCGTAGAGCGGATCACCGGCCAATGGGTGTCCAATATATTTCATATGAACCCGAATCTGGTGTGTGCGTCCTGTCTCCAAACGACAACTAACCAGGGTGTAGTGCTTAAAGCGTTCCAAAACCTTAAAGTGCGTTACCGCATGACGGCCATCTTCAACAACTGCCTGCTTCTTTCGATCCTTTTTTGACCGACCAAGTGGTGCATCAATTGTTCCCCGCTCTTCCTTAATCACACCGTGGACCAAAGCAACATATTCACGTTCATTGGTCTTGGCCTTTAGCTGGGCAGCCAATGAGCGATGAGCAAGATCGTTTTTAGCAACCATCAATAGTCCTGATGTGTCCTTATCAATTCGATGAACAATTCCTGGCCGAAATTCACCATTAATCGTCGATAGTGGTGAATGATAAAGCAAGGCATTGACTAACGTATGGTTAGGATGTCCTGGTGCTGGATGAACAACCATCCCCTGCGGCTTATTAACTACGATCACGTCATCGTCTTCATAGACAATGTCCAATGGAATATTCTCCGGTTCCAGATCAATCTTCTGTGGCTTTTCTGGTTGAACCTCAACCTGATCACCGACTGCGAGCTTATACTTAGGCTTAACAGTTTCACCATTAACGGTCACATTACCATCCTCAATCCATTTTTGTAATTGAGAACGGGAAATATCAGTCAAATGGTGAGCGAGTTCTTTATCAATCCGCCCCGTCATTGATGAATCAATTGTTAATTTCAGTTCGTCTGTCACTTTTCCTCATCCTCACGAAGCACAATAATAATTAATAAGATCACACCGATCGTTAAACAGCTATCCGCAATATTAAATACTGGGAAGTTAACTGGTAAGAGTTCAAACATATCGACAACATATCCTTGAATTAACCGGTCAATAAAGTTGCCAATCGCACCGGCTAAAATCAAGCTAAGGCATACCAGTATCCACTTTTGATCCCGAAACCGCCAGAAACAGTAGCAAACACCGATAATTACGATAACCGTGACGATACTAAAGAACAGCTGCTGTCCTTGAAGCAGGCTCCAGGCAGCCCCATAATTGTGCAGGTTAGTCAGATCCATTACACCAGGGATAAATGAATGACTCTGGTTTAGCGCAATGTTTGTACTTACCCAAATTTTCACCCATTGATCTAAGCCAATAAGTGCTAAAACAAGGATCACGTAGCCAAAGTATGCCATTGTCTACCCCTCCTTGAGACGATTCAGGGCCAGCTTTAACCGCCGAATAGCCTTATTTGAAAATGAGAAGTTGTGCATTTCACCATTAACGGTAAACGTCACCGTATGCTTAGTAAAGCGTGCTTGGCGAATATCTGATAATGGGATCATTAAATAGTCCTTTTGCAATACTCGACTGAATACCATTTTAGTTGGGGTAATTACAACGGTTCGGCGAAAAATTCCGAGAAGCGTTACAATGATAAATAATGCAAAAAAAAGCGCTGTAATCCATTGAAAATGGGTGATTTCAAGCCAAACGACGAGACCAGCAATAAAAATTAAGAAGGTCCAACACCAGCTAATAATTGTAGTTGTTAAATTCGGCTGATAAAAATAACGTGTTTCTTCTTCCATAACTATTCCTTTCAAATGAGGTGTATTATTTCATGATTAAAATTTATACTGACGCGGCCACTAAAGGAAATCCTGGTCCGACTGGATTAGGAATCCTGATAATTGACCAACATCACCAGCAACAATTATCACAGACGATCGATCAGGCAACTAACCATGAAGGTGAATTTGCCGCTGCAATTGCTGGATTTCAATACCTAGTGGATCACTATTCCCATAGCGAAACAGTTCTATTCTATACCGATAGTCGATTGCTGAGTGATGCAGTTGGCAAAAATTATAGTAAACATTATAAATTACAGTTGGATCAACTGAATCAGCTAATGGATCAGTTTACCACTGTAGTAACCCAGTGGATTAGCGAACGCGAAAATCACGGGGCCCATAATTTGGCTAACCAAGCTCTCCAACGACTAAAGTAAATCGCTCATTATTATAGCAAATTTCCATCAAGAATGCTGATTCGTTCAGATAATCGTCAAGTTACGGTATAATTTTATTATATTGAATCAAACAAAGGAGTGGCGAATTAATGTCTACAATCAAACACCTTTATGAAAAATTTCAACCTTCCCACTATGATATCTTCCTTGATATTAACCGGGAAAAGAAGACTATTAATGGGAACACAACAATCACAGGGAATGCTGATGATCGAGAAATCAGCGTTAACCAAAAGTTCCTTAAAGTTTCATCTGTCCAAGTAGCAGGAGAAGACGTTCCCTTTACTGTCGATGATGAAGCGGAAACAATTAATATTACAGTTCCGGAAACCGGCGAAGTAACTATGACAATCAATTACTCCGCACCTTTAACCGATACGATGATGGGAATTTATCCTTCATACTACAAGGTTGATGGTGAAAAGAAACAAATTATCGGAACTCAATTTGAAACTACCTTTGCTCGTCAAGCATTCCCTTGTGTTGATGAGCCTGAAGCTAAGGCTACTTTTAGTTTAGCAATTAAATTCGATGAACATCCAGGAGAAACAATCATCGCTAACATGCCAGAAGATCACGTTTCAGCTGGGGTACACTACTTCCAACAAACCGTTCGGATGTCCACCTACCTAGTTGCCTTCGCTTTTGGTGAACTTCAATCCAAGAAGACAACCACTGAAAGCGGTGTTGAAGTTGGTGTCTTCGCTACTAAAGCCCACCAACCAAAGGAACTTGATTTTGCCCTAGATATTGCTAAACGAGCAATTGAATTCTATGAAAACTTCTACCAAACTCCATATCCACTGCCTCATTCTTGGCAGTTGGCTCTTCCTGACTTCTCTGCCGGTGCAATGGAAAACTGGGGTCTCGTTACCTACCGTGAAGCATACCTGCTCTTAGATCCAGATAACACTTCACTTGATATGAAGCGCCTTGTCGCAACCGTTATCACTCACGAGCTTGCTCACCAGTGGTTCGGTGACTTGGTAACTATGAAGTGGTGGGATGATTTATGGCTTAATGAAAGTTTTGCCAACATGATGGAATATGTTGCTGTTGACGCTATCCATCCCGAATGGAAGATTTGGGAACTCTTCCAAACTTCTGAAGCACCAATGGCCCTTCAACGGGATGCTACTGATGGCGTTCAACCAGTCCATGTTCAAGTTAATAATCCTGCTGAAATTGATTCAATCTTTGATGGTGCAATCGTTTATGCTAAGGGTTCACGAATGCTCGTCATGGTTCGGGCATTAATTGGTGACGACGCCTTACGTGAAGGACTGAAGAATTACTTTGAAGCTCACAAGTACCACAATGCAACGGGAGCTGATCTCTGGGATGCATTAGGTAAGGCTTCACATCTTGATATTGGTGCCATCATGAAGTCCTGGCTGGAACAACCGGGTTATCCAGTAGTTGAAGCTAAGGTTAATAATGGCCAATTAGAATTAAGTCAACGGCAATTCTTTATTGGTGAAGGAAAAGATACTGGACGCTTATGGCAAATTCCACTGAATGCTAACTATGACGCTGCTCCACAAATCATGAAGGATCAGTCGATTGTTCTTGGCAACTACGAGGAACTACGTCAGCAAAACGGCAAGCCATTCAGATTAAATGTCGGTAATGACTCCCACTTCATTGTTAAGTATGATTCAACCTTAATGAATGACATTCTTGACCACCTTGACGATCTTAACGCAATTGATCAACGACAATTACTTCAAGATTACCGGTTGCTTGCTGATGGCCAACAAATGTCATATGCCGATATCATTCCGCTTCTTCCTCGCTTTGCTAATAGTCATTCTGAAATTGTTAACACTGCCCTTTACGCAATCGTTAATAAGCTTAAGCAGTTCGTCAGTCCAAAGAGTGCTGAAGAAAAGGCCTTAAAGAAGTTTGTCGATAATTTGAATGCCGCTCAAGTTAAACGTCTTGGTTGGCAACCACAAGCTGGTGAACCAAATGATGATCAACTTACTCGGCCAATCGTTTTGAGCGCTGCACTTTACGCTGAAAATGAAGATGCGATTAAGGCAGCACACGAAATCTTTACCAAGAATCATGATCGCCTAGAAAAGCTTCCTGCCGATATTCGTCCATTAGTACTGCAAAATGAAGTTAAGCATTACGGCAGTGCAGAACTGTTCGACGAATTACTATCAGCCTACCGCGAAGCAACTGATGCAAGCTACAAGGGTGACTTAAATGGCGCCATCACTAGTACCAGTGATCCACAACTGATCACTAAATTAATTAGTGAATTTGAAAATGCTGATACAATTAAACCACAAGATCTTCGTGGCTGGTACCGGAACGTTCTTGCTAACAACGATGGCCAACAAGCAGCTTGGGATTGGATCCAAAATGATTGGGATTGGCTTGAAAAGACTGTCGGTGGTGACATGGAATTTGCTACTTACATCACTGTTACTGCCAACATCTTCCATACACCGAGTCGGTTAGCAGAGTTCAAGAAGTTCTTTGAACCAAAGATTGATACACCAGGCTTAACCCGTGAAATCACGATGGATATTAAGGTAGTTGAAAGTAAGGTTGACCTAATTCAATCTGAAAAAGATGCTGTTGTAGAAGCAATTGATGCTGCTATTAAATAAGGGAGCTGGAAAATAACGAATTTGCAAGGCGGTGGACTAAGGATAGAACGATGATTAGCACGGAACGGGCTGATTGTCGTTCGGACTTAGGCTCGAGCCTTGCAGTTATTTTCCGCGATTAGGCTATATAACATTTGAGAACAAAAAAGGTGATGAGAGATTTTCTCATCACCTTTTTCTATTTGATATATCCCTTAGCCGTCAATAATTCAGCTAGTTCAATCGCACCACCAGCGGCACCCCGCGCAGTGTTGTGAGATAAACCAACGAACTTCCAGTCGAAGATCTTGTCTGGACGCAAACGACCAATGGAGATTCCCATACCATGTTCAAAGTTAACGTCGTAGCGAACTTGAGGACGGAAATCATCAGTCAGGTATTGAATGAATTGTTGTGGCGCACTTGGCAACTTCAATTCTTGGGGAACACCACTATAACTTTCAAGAGCTTCAATTAATTCTTCCTTAGTTGGATTTTGCTTGAAGTTAATAAAGGTTGCTACTGTGTGACCATACAATACCGGAACCCGTAAACATTGGCTAGTGATTACTGGTGATTCAGCCTTGACGATTTCTTTCTTGTCTGAATCGATATGGCCAAAAATCTTTAATGGTTCGTCTTCGGACTTTGCTTCTTCGCCAGGAATATATGGGATAACGTTGTCGTTAATTTCAGGTGCAGTTTCCAATGTCTTCCCTGCTCCTGAGATTGCTTGGTAAGTACATGCAAGAACTTGGGTTGGTTCAAACTTCTGCCAAGCTGCAATCGCTGGTGTATAGCTTTGGATTGAACAGTTAGGCTTAACCGCAACGAAGCCCTTCTTTGTTCCTAACCGTTCCCGTTGATATTTGATAATATCAATGTGATCCGGGTTAATTTCTGGAACAACCATTGGAACATCAGGAGTCCAACGGTGGGCACTGTTATTTGAAACTACCGGAACTTCATGCTTAGCATACTCATCTTCCAGGTTTCGAGTATCAGCCTTATCCAGATTAATTGCAGAGAAGATAAAATCAACTTGAGAAGCAACTTTATCAACATCTTCCGCATCAAGAATTGTTAAATCCTTAACGTTTTCCGGAATTGGAGTGTCTCCCATCTTCCACCGGTTCTTTACTGATTCACCATACTTTTGTCCAGCACTGTGCTTACTAGCAGCAACTGTTGTTACTTCAAACCAAGGATGATTGGCTAATAATGTTACATATCGTTGACCAACCATTCCGGTCGCCCCGATAACACCTACTTTTAATTTTCTTTCCATCAGGATTCGCTCCTCTTCATCAATTAAATTGCTTCATGTACGCTCCTAGGCGCTTAATTACTTCTTCAATGTCATCATCTGAAGCAGCGTATGAAAGGCGAATATGTCCTTCACCACCAGGGCCAAATGCTTGACCAGGGATAACTCCAACCTTAGCTTGATGTGCTAATTCACGGGCAAACTTGAAGTCATCATTACCGAATGCTGCTGGAATCTTGGCAAAGATGTAGAAGGCCCCATCCGGAATAGCAATTTCAAAGCCCATTTCTTTCATCGCACTAGCTAAACGGTCACGACGCTTCTTATAGTGTTCCTTAAATTCAACTGGATCAGTTTGTCCATTGGTAAGGGCCTCAAGGGCTGCCGCTTGGGCAGTATCATTTGGCGCGGTAACCATGAATGAATGCATCTTGGAAATTTGATTAATCGCATCTTCAGGAGCAGCAACGTAGCCTAACCGCCATCCAGTCATAGCATGGGACTTTGAAAGACCACTAATAACAACTGTTTGCTCTGGTAAAAGTGTAGCCAATGAAGTAAATGGTTGATCGTAAATCAATTCACTGTAAATTTCATCAACGATTGCTAACAAATGGTGTTCCTTAATTACCTTGGCAAGAGCTTCTAATTCTTCTTTAGAGTATGAACGACCAGTTGGGTTGTTTGGATAGTTCAGAATGATGGCTTTAACACTATCCCCTTCACGTTCGAGAACTTTCTCCAAACGATCAGCTGTCAAAAGGAAACCATCACTAGAAGTATCAACCTTAACTGGGGTTGCTCCCGTTAAGGAAACACTTGGGAAATAGAGGGAGAAGATTGGGGTAGGAATAACTACCTCATCCCCAGGGTTCAGCAAAGCAAAAGTAGTAGCAGTAATTGCTTCAGTTGCACCAACAGTCACAATAATTTCCGTTTCTGGATCATATTCGACTTTCCGTGTATCAACTAAGTAGTTGCTAATTGCCTTTCGTAAAGGTAATGTTCCCCTACTTGGTGAGTAGTGAGAATCATTCTCTTCAATGCTCTTAATCGCTGCTTTCTTAACATGCTCTGGGACATCGAAATCTGGTTCACCAAGAGTTAATTTAACAATTCCGGGAACTGCTGAGATTTCATCATCAAAGGCACGAATCTGTGCAGGTGGCAATGCGTTAACTCGTTCGTTAACAACACTTTCTAACTGTGCATCTAATTTTGGCATATTATCCCTCCTAAAGGATCTTCTCCAAGCCAACAACTAATTGATCGAGGCCATTTACCTTTTGTAAAGCGACTTTCACACCGCTCATGAATGATTGACGGTCAAATGAGTCCTGACGAATGGTCAACGCTTCACCGGCACCACCAAAGAGGACTTGTTCATGGGCAATATATCCAGGCAAACGAACAGAGTGAATCTTGATTCCGTGGTAGTCACCGCCACGAACACCAGCCAATGATTCAGTTTCATCAGGATTGCTTTCGTGTGGCTCACGAACTTGGTCAATCAATTTTGCTGTGCTCAAAGCAGTTCCAGATGGTGCATCTTTCTTATCTGCGTGGTGCATTTCAATTACTTCAACATCAGGGAAGTATTTTGCTGCTTCTTGAGCAAACTTCATCAAGAGGACTGCGGACATGCCGAAGTTTGGTGCAATCAAACCACCGATGTGCTTCTCCTTACTAAGTGCAATCAATTCGGCTTCTTGATCGTCTGTTAATCCGGTTGTCCCAACAACTGGCATCAAATCATTCTCCAAAGCAAACTTAACATTTGCATAAACAGCGCTAGGAATGGTGAAGTCTAACCAGATATCAGCTACTGAAGCATCAACATCTTCTAATGAATGATAAACCTTCACATCTTCGCCAAGATGGTATTTCTCCCGGTCGCTTTCAGGAAGACTTGGTGCTAAAACAGCTGTTAACTCCATATCGTCCATTGAATTAACTAAGCCAACTGCTTTTTGCCCCATCGCACCGGCTGCACCGGCAATTAAAACATTCGCCATAAGTGAACCTCCATTTTATAAGTCTAAAGGTAAGGTCTTGTTTTCAAGTGAGTCAGCTGGTAAGTCGAGTGCCTTTTCCAGTTGAGTTTGTTCTTCCTTGTTCAATGAAAGAATTGGTAGACGGCAATCACCAGCATCGAAGCCTTGGGCATTCAAAACAGCCTTAACTGGTGATGGTGATGGGAACATGAAGCAAGCAGCCATCCGTGGAGTTAACCACCGTTGGAGCTTTCCTGCTAATTGGTAATCACCACGGTAGAGGGCATCAAACATTTGCCGCATTTCCTTTACGTAGATGTGTGAAGCAACAGATACGACACCATTGGCACCAAGAACACGTGAGGTCAAAGCTTGGGCATCTTCACCGGTGAAGACTAAGAAGTCGTCAGCCTTGTGGTCAATAATGTATTCCATATCTTCTAATGGAGCACATTGCTTAATTCCGGCAATGTTTGGATGTTGAGAAAGTTCAACAACTGTTTCAGGATCCATCTTTGAACCGGTCCGTCCAGGAATGTTGTAGATAATAATTGGCAAGTTAACATTATCTGCGACAGTCTTGAAGTGAGCCAGCATCCCCCGTTGATTTGGCTTGTTGTAAGGAGGAACAACAACTAAAGCAGCGTCGATTCCGTTAATTTGGCCAACTTCATTTGTTAAGCTGATTGTTTCTTGAGGGTTGTTACTACCAGTACCAGCGATTACAGGTACTCGACCATCAATAATTTCAGCAAAACGAGTATAGAGTTCAATCTTTTCGTCATGGGTTAATTCTGGAGTTTCACCAGTTGTCCCACCGACAACGAAACCGTTACAACCACGTTCAATCAAAGAGTTAGTTAACTTTTCAAGAGCGTCGTAGTCAATTTGGTTATCACTGTTAAAAGGAGTAACAATCGCTGTTAATAAATCTGCATTTGCTAAAGTAGTCATATTTTCTTCCTCCATTATTCTTGTGTCATTCGGTATTCTAAGAAACCAGTAATTGCATCTACACCACGTTGAATAGCTTCTTCCTTAGGTGTCAACGTTGCTGAGTGAAGTTGTGAATCATCATCAACTCCTAGCCAAAACATTGTTCCAGGGAACTTCGCTAACAAAAAGCCAAAGTCTTCACCAGTCATTGCTGGTTCAGTTTCAATAAAATTAACATCCTTGGCTGACTTCATATATGAAATGAAACGTTTAGTTAATTCAGGATTGTTTTCGACTGGCCAATAACCGCCTTGATTAAGTTCCAGTTGAACATCCATGTTATAACTCCGGCCGATTCCTTCACAAATATCTTTGAGCCGTTGATCAATCGTTTCAATCATCTTTTGGGTCAATCCCCGAATTGTTCCTTCAATTCGCGTATGACCAGCAATCACGTTTCGAATCGTTCCACCATCAATTTTTCCGAGAGTAATTACACCACTTTGGATTGGGTCAATACTCCGTGAAATAACTGTTTGAATTTGACTGATTAACATTGCTGCGGCAACAACGGTATCATTCGCATCTTGAGGGTAAGCAGCGTGACCACCCTTACCATTAAGGTCAATGTTAACTTCCGTTGTCCCGGCAAACAGTGTTCCCATCCGGCAACCAATCGCACCTGCTGGAAGATCCGGATTATCATGAAGACCATAAAATTCATCTGGTCGCCATTTACCGGAGAACAATCCCAATTCATAAGATTGCTTACCGCCGCTTTCGCTTTCTTCCGCTGGTTGAAAGAAGAACAGCAAGTTATCCTTTGGTTGATGTTCACTAAAGTAAGACAGTACACCAAGAGCAACTGTCATATGAATGTCATGCCCACAAGCATGCATTACGCCTGGATTCTTTGAAGCATATGGGAGACCCGTTTGTTCCTCCACCGGCAAAGCATCAATATCAGTTCGATAACCGATTGTTCGTTGCGGATTAGAACCGTGAACTAGTACCATCATTGAAGTTGGTAATTCTTCTGGATTACGAACCTCAAGGAATTCTTGATTCATTTCTTCAACGGTTTCGAGAAGAAACTGGTGAGTTTTATGTTCCTGTAATGCTAATTCAGGGATTTGGTGGAGGTGTCTGCGAATCTGAATTAAATCACTTTCACTTAACATGCGTCACGCTCCTATAGCTTCCGTAAGTCGTCTTCCAAACCAGTCTTGCTTTCCGTCTTCGCATCGACATTCTTAACGAACTTAGCAGGAACACCGGCAACCATTGTATGAGGTTCAACGTCATGGGTAACGATGGCACCAGCAGCAACAACTGCGCCTTCACCAACATGTACCCCTTCAATAACAACCGCATTAGCACCGATTAAAACATTATCATCAATCCGAACTGGTTGAGCTGAAGCTGGTTCAACAACTCCGGCAAGAACTGTTCCGGCACCGATATGACAATGCTTACCAACAATGGCTCGGCCACCGAGGATTGCTCCCATGTCAATCATAGTATCGTCACCGATTTCGGCACCAATGTTAATTGTGGCGCCCATCATTACGACTGCATTGTTACCAATCAAAACCTTGTCACGAATGATTGCACCTGGTTCAATTCTGGCGTTAATGTTCTTTAAGTCTAACAATGGCACTGCTGAATTACGGGCATCGTTTTCAATATGGTAGTCTGCAATTAAATCACTGTTTTCCTTTAATAGTGGTTCAATCACTGACCAGTCACCAAAGACTACCCCAGTATGTGCATCAACAAATGTTTGAACTCCTTCAGGAAAGTTAATGTCGCCAAGTTCACCCTTGAGGTAGACCTTTACAGGAGTCTTCTTAGGAGCATTACCAATGTAGTTAATAATTGCTTGTGCGTCTAATTCTGCCATTTTATTACCTCTCTCTTCCTATTAATAACCGTTATTATTGTTCGTAGTTCCGATCCAAGTGAACGAGATCATCGAGCGATTCACGTTCGATTACAACCTGAGCCTTGCCATTTTCAGCAAAGACAACTGCTGGGCGAGGGTTCCGGTTATAGTTTGAAGCCATTGAGAATCCATAAGCACCAGTATCGAGCATTGCGAGAACATCTCCCGGCTTTGTCTCTGGTAATCCTTGATCCTGTGCCAAAATGTCACCTGATTCACAGTACTTACCAGCAATCCGGACATGTTCTTTGATTGGTGCTTGAGGGTCACTTGCTAAAACTGTTTCATATTCAGCTTGGTAAAGTGCTGGACGAATGTTATCACCCATCCCCCCGTCAACCGTTACATATGGCTTCAAACCAGGAACATCTTTTCGTGAACCAACTGTATATAGGTTATAACCTGCAGGACCGACAATGGAACGACCAGGTTCAATCCAGATAGCTGGCATTGTTAAGCCCTTTGCACTAGTTTCGGCCTTGATTGCTTTAATGATTGCGTCAACGAATTCTTCAGGTTTCAAAGGATTATCAGATGAAACATAACGAATTCCGAAGCCACCACCAACATTGATTACTTGAGCTTCATAGCCAAAAGCATCTTTCCAGTGAACAGCAACTTCAACAAGTTTCTTGGCAACTCCTTCAAAACCAGCAAGTTCAAAGATTTGTGAACCAATGTGAGCATGAAGACCACGCATATTCATCCGCGGATTTGCCAGAACCTTTTGCAATGCCTCATCAGCCTGTCCAGATTGAAGGTCGAAACCAAACTTGCTATCTACCTGACCAGTCTGAATATACTTATTAGTATGGGCGGAAATTCCAGGCGTAATTCGAAGCATTACATCAATCTTGGCGTCCTTTTCCTCAAGGACCTCTGCTAACAAGTCAATCTCATGAAAGTTATCAATCATGATTGTGCCGACATGGTGGTCAACTGCCATTTCTAGTTCTGCTCGTGACTTGTTATTACCGTGGAAACTAACCCTTTCCATTGGGAAGCCAGCCTTAATTGCGGTATAAAGTTCGCCGGCAGAAACGACATCGGTATGTGCTTGCTCAACTGCGGCTACTTGATACATTGCAATTGCCGCAAATGCCTTGCTAGCATAACTGACTTCGTAATCAACATTGTTTTCTTCAAAGACTTTCCGAAAACTACGGATTTGATTACGAATTTGAGCGACATCGTAAACGACTAATGGTGTCCCAAATTCGTGAGCCAAATCAATGGCATCACAACCACCAATGGTTAAATGAGCAGCCGCATTCAGCTGTTGTGCAGTAATTTGTTGGTTCATAACTATTCCTCCATTACCAATTCGGGGAAAACAAGAGAGATAAAAAAATCCACTGTCTGCGCAAAAGACAAACAGTGGATGCATTTTATCCGTTGTCGATAGCGCAACGTGGGCTGAATATTGTCCCACGACAGTCCGTGGCTTGTTCAGTCACGCCCCAGTCCCCTAACCGTGCCAGATTAAGTACTTCGGCGGCCGCCCCTTTCAATAATTCTCATTGCTCGGCAGGCTAAAATTACTTACTAATGTTGGTCGCGCCTCTTCGATTTATAAATATAATATGATTCTTAGATTAGAATGTCAACGAAATTATTAAATTTTCTCATATTGATTTAATTGATTTTGCATTTTATTGGATATTTCATTGATATTTACTCATATAAGAATTAAGTCAATCCGTGGCCACAATTCTGTGATATTCTAGTAGGAATAAGTTTTTAAATTATTCTTAAGAAGAGGAGAATTGAAATTGTTAGAACGCGTTTTTCATTTAAGTGACGCACATACTACCGTTAAGGGAGAATTAATTGCTGCCTTAACGACTTTCGTGAGTTTGTCATATATCTTATTCGTTAACCCCAACATCTTGCATGCGGCTGGGATTAACCGCGGAGCTGCTTTTACTGTTACTGCGGTTGCAACAGCTGTTGGTTGTTTCTTAATGGGATTCATTGCCAATTATCCAATTGCATTAGCCCCAACGCTTGGGAGTGCCGCATTTTTTACCTATAATGTTGTTATCGGAATGCATATTAATTGGCAAACAGCTCTTGCTAGCGTCCTTGTAGCTTCATTCTTATTTATCTTGATTACCGTTCTCAAGTTACGGGAAAAGGTTGTCGACGCGATTCCTAAGGATATTAAATACGCTATCTCTGCTGGAATTGGGTTATTCATCGCCTTTATCGGTTTACAAAACGGTAAATTGATTGTTAACAACTCATCATCATTAGTTGGTCTGGGATCATTTGGTAATCCAGATGTTTGGTTAACATTATTTGGTTTAATTCTGACAATGATTTTGATGGCGGCACGGATTCCTGGTTCAATCTTTATTGGGATGATTATCACAGCCATCTTTGGAATGTGCATCGGTGAAATCCCATTGCCACACGGAATCATCTCAACTGCACCAAGCATGGCGCCAACATTTGGTCAAGCGGTCTTCCATTTGAAGGATATTAATACTCCACAATTATTCATGGTTGTCCTGACCTTCCTCTTGGTAACGTTCTTTGATACTGCCGGGACATTAATTGGGATGACACAACAGGCTGGAATGGTAGATAAAGATGGTAAAATTCCACGGATTGGTAAGGCCTTCTTGTCTGACTCCCTCGCCATGGTTGAAGGTGCAATCTGTGGTACTGCTCCACTAGGAACATCTGTTGAATCAAGTGCCGGGATTGCTATGGGTGGTCGCACTGGTTTGACTGCCGTGTTCGTTGGAATCTTATTCTTGATTTCGATGATCTTCAGTCCTTTGCTGGCAGTAATTCCAACAACAGTTACTGCACCAGCATTAATCATCGTTGGTGTTTTAATGGCTAACAACTTGAAATACATCAACTGGGATCGCTTCGAGATTGCCCTTCCTGCTTTCTTAGTTGTTGTTGGAATGCCTCTTACCTACTCCATTTCTGATGGATTGGCTTTAGGAATGATCGCTTACCCAATTACAATGATTGCTTCTAAGCACCATAAGGATGTTTCACCAATGATGTACGCCTTATTCGTGATCTTCGTTGTGTTCTTCTTGATTACAAATATGAAGTAATGATGCTGGAAAACATTCTCTAATACTCACCTCCAAAGTTGGAAATCAGCTTTGGAGGCGTTTTTTATTAACAGCATACTTGAACTTTTCCTTTGCATATTTATCAATCAATGTTAAAATTCGATTAAAAACTTTGTATGACTCTCTCATGCATGAAGGAGAATTGAAAATGAAAGTAGTTAAGTTCGGTGGCAGCTCATTAGCTGATGGGCCAAGCTATGAACATGCGATTAAAATTATTACGGGTGACCCAGAACGGCGGATTGTCGTTACTTCAGCACCAGGAAAACGGAATTCTGATGATATTAAAGTAACTGACTTACTGATTAAGTATGCCCATGCAATCTTAGATAATGATGCTCAAGAAGCAATGATTATTCGCAAAGAAATCTTGGCGCGGTACGAAGCGATTTCACAGTACTTTGACTTACCAAGTAACCAATTACAACCATTAGCAGACCGGCTCGCTGATCTTCCTAATCAGGATTATCCAAATGACAATTACTTATTAGCCGCATTTAAAGCCCATGGGGAACGGCTGAATGCAGAATTAATGTCATTAGTCTTAAATCATCTTGGTTACCAAGCACGGTTTGTAACTCCTGAGGAAGCTGGTTTGAAGGTTGCGGGGACACCAAATAATGCAACGGTTATTCCTGAAACATACGCCCGCTTGGAAAACTTCTCATATGGAGAAAAGGAAATTATCGTTTTCCCTGGTTTCTATGGAATTACGTTAGCTGGTCATATTGCTACCTTCTCTCGTGGTGGTTCAGATATCACTGGAGCAATTCTCGCCCGGGGTCTTCATGCGCAAATGTACGAGAACTTTACCGACGTTGATGCAATCTATTCTGCTAATCCAAAAGTTGTAGATCATCCAAAGCCAATTGCTAAGATGACCTACCGCGAGATGCGGGAACTTTCCTATGCTGGTTTCTCCGTTTTCCATGATGAAGCATTGATTCCTGCGATCCAAGGAAATATCCCAATCAACGTTAAGAATACGAATGATCCGGAAAAGCCCGGGACATTAATCGTACCAGATCATTCATTCCAACCAACTGACATTATTACTGGTGTGGTTAGCGGTAAGCACTTCGCTGCACTCTACCTTCACAAGTACCTTCTTAACAAGGAAGCTGGTTTCACATTACGCATCTTACAAATTCTTGCCCGGCATAACGTTTCTTACGAACACATGCCATCAGGGATTGATGATATTACCATCATCTTTGATAAAAAAGAATTAGATGATGAATTAGTCGATATCATTTGCAATGAAATTCAAGAAGAGATCAACCCAGACCGTTTAGAATGGATTGATAATTACGCTATTACGATGGTTGTTGGTGAAGGAATGCGAAACCATACCGGTGTAATAAATGATATCTTGAACCCACTTGCAGAAGAACATATTGCGGTTCCAATGATCAACCAGGGGGCATCACGAATTGCCATTATGATCGGAACCTATAACCAAGACGCAGATACAGCGGTTAGAGCAATCTACCACCGTTTCTTCGCCTAATCAGGAGGTTTTATATAATGACTGAATTACTCAAAGTTCACGGTTCTCAAAATACCTTTTTTATCTTAGACCAAACAAAGCTCGATCAAGAATTAAGCGATGATGAATTAGTCGCCCTTGCCCGCCAAATTACAAGTCACGAAAACGGCTTACTTGGTGGTGCTGACGGTGTTTTAGTAGTAAATAAGCCTGTACGTGACGGTGCAACTGCTCAAATGCGAGTAATTAATGCTGACGGTAGTGAAGCATCAATGTGTGGGAATGGTTTACGGACAGTGGCTCGATATGTAGCTGAACGTGATGGCTTGGATAACTTCAAGGTCGATACAATGAATGCCAGCCTTCAAGTCCGTCGTCAACCCGACTTAGCACCTGACGTTCCTGCATTTGCCGTTGAGATTTCTCCTGTCCGTTTCAATAAGGAAGCTCTTCCTTATGATAACCTTGGACATGATCGTTTATTAAACACCCTTGTTCCAGAATTACTTCCAGGTTTCCGGTTCTCTGGGATTGCGGTTCCTAACCCGCACCTGATTTCCTTTGTTGATGAAGAAGGTTTCAAGGAATTAGGCCCACTAGGTGAATGGCTAAACGGTGATAATCCTTACTTCTCTGACGGAGTAAACGTTAACTTTGGTCATATCCTTGGTCATAATAAGATTTTCGTTAAGACCTATGAACGTGGTGTCGGTTTTACCAATGCTTGTGGTACAGGAATGTCTGCTACTTCCCTCGCCTTTGCATTAACCTATCCAGATCAAGCTGACTTTGGCCAACCGATTACTGTCTTTAATCCTGGTGGAATGGTACGGACGATTCTCCATCATGAAAATCATAATTACTGGATTGAATTAATTGGGAATGCAACTTTCACTCACCAGATTAAAGTTGATGAGAAGTTCCTTCACGATGCTAACGTAACCGCCGAAAATACAAAGGTTAGCGAAACTGGTGAACAATCTGCTTACTTAGACTTTGTTAACCAACTAGATAAGCCAAATTTCTAACGAATAATTATAAAAAATTTGCTTAAGGTGGTTTACAATTGTTGGTGAATGGAACTATAATATAATTGTTATAAAGAGTTCTAGGATCCAGTAATTTATTATTAGTTCTAGTTAAAAAGACATGGCTGTGATGACCATGTCTTTTTTGTTTAAAAACTATTTTCTATTCTTTTATTTTACAATTATTTATTTCCCTATACGTTTTTTCTTACCCCAGTATTGGAATAAGTCTGTTCTTAGGGCACCATTGTATAATTTTCTTCGTTTAGTGACAGGAGCACCATAGTACTTCTCAAATTCCATATCTGCGGTAAGGATGTATTTACTCCAAGTTGTCATCGGTCGATATAATTTACCCATTTGGCGATACAACTCATGGACTGTTTCTTTATCACTTAGCCGTTCACCATATGGTGGGTTGGCAACAATTACACCATTAATCTCATCAGTGTGCCAGTCTTTTACGGCTAATTGCTTAAAGGTAATATCATGAGTTAATCCAGCTGCGCGGGAATTTTCTTGGGCAATATCAATCATATTTTGATCAATATCATAACCATGAATCTCCAATTGGACATCATAATCGGCTTTACTATCAGCTTCGTCTCTTACGTCGTCAGATAAGCCATCAGGCACTAAGTTAGTCCATTGTTCGCAAACAAAGCTGCGGTTGATTCCTGGTGCAATATTATGGCCATATAGGGCAGCT
The DNA here is from genome assembly GCA_018883805.1 of Candidatus Limosilactobacillus merdavium. Taxonomy (GTDB): domain Bacteria; phylum Bacillota; class Bacilli; order Lactobacillales; family Lactobacillaceae; genus Limosilactobacillus; species Limosilactobacillus merdavium. Next base: position 25,934 of record JAHLFK010000045.1, read on the forward strand.
TCAATTGGAATTGTACCAGAACCACATACAGGGTCGACAAAAGGATTATCAGGGAACCAGTGAGCCAACACAACTAAGGCTGCGGCCATATTTTCTTTCAATGGGGCCCCACCCTTAGCCTTCCGGTAACCACGTTTGAAAAGACTGTCACCAGTTGTATCTAATGTAAGTAAAACGTGATCTTTATTTATTGCAACTTCAAGTGGGTATAGGGCACCAGTCTCTGGAAGACGAGTACGCCGATGATAGACATCGCTAAGACGACGCACAATTGCTTTTTTGACAATTGCTTGAACGGAAGGAACGTTATGCAGTTGCGAATGGTGACTTTTTCCTTCAACTGGGAATTCAGCATCAACCGGTAAAAGACTTTCCCACGGTAAGGCTTCAGTCTTATCGAAAAGTTCTTCGAATGTTCTTGCTTCGAATTCACCAACAATAATCTTGATCCGATCAGCTGTTCTTAACCATACATTAGCGGTTAAGACGTCTCTCATTGTTCCAGTGAATCGAACACGGCCATTCTCAACTCGAGTATCATAGCCGAGATCCCTTAACTCTTTACCTACAAGCGCTTCGATTCCAGAAGCTGCCGTAGCAATTAATTGATATTCTTGCAAAGTATCAAAACTCCTTAAAATGTTCTTACTAATCATTATATTTAATCAAGACAAAAAAGGAAATACAAGCTTAATCCACTTGTTCCTTTATTTTTGGTTATCAATAACAAATGATCTTACTGGGGACTCTGAAACTTCAATTCTGACCAAATTACACCTAATGCTCTCTAAATTAATTCCGATTACTTTAAAAAGCAGCCGACTTATATTCTCAAGAGTCGGATTTTTTTCTTTAAATGCATCTAATTCATTAAGGTAATGATTATTTAGTTGATTTAATATTTGATTAATATTATTTTCCATCTCTTCAAAAGCTACGAAACCCTTTGATTTAATATAACAAACTATCTCGAATGTATGTGGATGCTTAGAAGATAGCTTACCGTTAATATTTACCATATGTGAAGCATTTACGAAAAAAGATAGCTTATATAGTTCATTTTCCATTTTTTCGAAATATTCTCCTTACAAATATTTTTCTTATATCATTTTTGAAAACACCCTTAACTTCATGCATTTCAGTACTAAATGATTTTGATTTCCATTTAGCTGGTTCTGTCATTGAATTAATGATACCAATGACCTGAATATAGCCACAAAACATATAATATAAAGGTAATGTTATTAGAATATAAAACTTTGAAAGATAATATCGACGATCCTTTGGGAAAAAGCGAAAATAATACTGAATATTAATAAAATTAAGAATACAGATAAAAACGTATAAAATATATAAAATAAGGAACGATAATATTACTAATAATGAAGAATATCCAAGAGGTATAAGAATAAAAATAGCTGACATCCAAATTATTCTCAAAATAAGAACGGTATGATCCATAATCAAACGTCGAATAATATAATTTTTAAAAATATGACTTAATCCTAATTGTTGCTTATCCATAAAATAATGTATAGCTTCTAATTCTCCACGTTCCCAACGTTGGCGTTGAGTATATAATTTTCCAAGATTATCTAGTGGCTCAACATAGAATATTGCTTCAGGACAAAGAGCAACCTTACCTTGAAGTTGATATCTTATTTGAAACGTCATATCAATATCTTCACCCACGGTTTCAATATTGTATAGTTTTGTTTGAAGTAATTTTTCTCTTCTGAAGGCAGAAAACGCACCAGACATAGTGAAAAGATGATTTTCTTCTGTTTCGATTGCTCTCCCTGCTAAAAACGACTGAGCATACTCAAAGTATTCATTTTCTCGAAGAAATTTTAAGAGTAGATTTTTTGTATTTTTGATCACTTCTTTTTGGGTCAAAATTGTTCCAGTCTGTGCATCGATTGAATGATCATTTTCAAATACTTTTACAATGTTTAATAACGCTTCTTTTTGTAGAACTCCATCACTATCAATATGAATAATGTACTTACCACTAGAATGATAAATTGCTGAGTTTAAGGCTCTTGATTTACCTTTACTAGTATTTATCCATTGCATATGTAAATTTTTAAAAGTCATATGAGCTCTTCTATATTCACTAAAACTATTATCAGTGCTTTGGTTATTAGCTACAATTATTGAAATAAGTTTATCAGGATAAGAGGAAGTATCTATTGATTTAATACAATTAAATATTGTGTCTTCCGAATTATAAACCGGGATAATTAGTGAAATTCTTGGTATCTTTACTAATTTTTCCTTTTTATTTAATCGTTTTCCAGCAATAATTAAAGTAATAAAGCCATATACTGCTGGTATAAATTCGTAGATAATTGGGATTAGCAGCCATGACATCCAAAACCCCGCCTGAATTATCATTCCGGTTAAAGTCATTTTCACCCTCCTTTTTTATTAAATCTGTGATTTAGCCATCCACGGATAATGGTGGATTATAGAATGAAGTTAGCCACCCAGTTGGTGGTAAATAAAAAACGCCATTCGGCGTGACATCAGGTATCATATTAAGTGAACCAAACCTATATGAAAGGATGTCCGTCAAATGACGCACT
>JAHLFK010000046.1 GCA_018883805.1 Candidatus Limosilactobacillus merdavium
TTGGAATTAGATCAAAGTACTCCACTGGTATTGTTCTCAGCGGTAAAGAAACAAGGACAAGATCAAGTGTGGGACTGGATTGAAGAACGAATTGGGAAGGAATAAGACTAATGGAATTTGATGAGTACCAAAACGCAGCAAAACGGACGTTATACGGTAATGAACAAGTATTGACTAATTGTGCTCTAGGCTTAGCTGGAGAATCTGGTCAAGTAGTTGATTTAGTTAAGAACTATACTTTTCGGGGAAGAAAGTTAGATCGTCAACAACTGGTTCACGAAATGGGGGATGTCCTTTGGTACCTTTCTCAAATTGCTGAATGGGCCGATATTCCTTTTGATGAAGTTGCCAAGACTAATATTGATGAGTTGAACAAACGCTATCCTAAGGGCTTTACAAAACAGAAGTAAAAAAATAAAGAGGTCGGAAAATAACTCGACCTCTTTACTGTTTTAAAGATATTTATTTACAGCGCGGTAGCTGTCTGGACTCTGAGCGTTGATAAATCAACGCCCAGAGATCCTAGCCATCCTCCCAATAGGCTTGCTACGCGTCGACGGAGGTGGGACTATAAACTCGTAAACGAGTTTAGTCCCACTCTCTTATTAGATCATCATAAATATTCTAACGACTTATTTTTGATTGTCGTTAGTTTGTTCATCTTTATCCTTAGTTTGATCCTTAGAATCTTTAGGTTGTTTTTTAGCCTTCTTTGGATCAACGGCTAATTGATCAAATAGTTTGTCTAATTGTAAGCTTCGCCGAGTGACAAGTCCCATTCTCAACACTCCCTACATTTTTTATTTACTCTAGCATAAAAGTAAAGGAAAGTACAATTAAAAGAACAGATCCTTTGCGTTGACTCCTTGATCTAACGTATAATTAATATTTAGCAATTTAAGTGGAGGAATCTTTATGGCAAGTGAACACCTTGAACATAAACTGGCATTACTACCGGATAAGCCGGGTTGTTATTTGATGAAGAATATTAATGATCAAATAATATATGTCGGGAAAGCCAAAAACTTAAAAAATCGGGTACGCTCATATTTTAAGAGTTCCCATACCGGTAAGGTTGCTAAAATGGTCTCTGAAGTGGCTGATTTTGAAACTATTGTAACCTCGACCAATAAGGAGTCATTCTTACTAGAAATCACGTTAATTCAAAAACATCAGCCATATTTTAATATTAAGCTAAAGCGGGGAACTGGTTACCCTTATATTAAGATTACAAATGAACGTGATCCGCGGACAATGATTACTGGTCAGGTAAAGAAGGATGGCGCTTACTACTTTGGGCCTTATCCAAATGTATATGCGGCTGAAGAAACTTTACATTTTATTCAGAAGGTTTATCCGTTACGACGTTGCAATGGATTTCAAAATCGACCATGTTTGTACTACCACATGGGTCAGTGCCTTGGTGCATGTTTTAAGACGGTTCCAAAAGAAGAATATGATGAACAAATTAAAAAGATTAAGTCATTCTTGAACGGTAATACAGCGACTGTGAAGCGTCAACTAACTAAGAAGATGGAAGAAGCTTCAGCCAATCTCGAATTTGAACGAGCAGCTGAAATTCGCGATCAGCTTCACTATATTAAGGTAACTGTTGAAAAGCAAAAAATTATCTCAAATGATCGTACACCGCGGGATCTCTTTAACTTCTATATGGATAAAGGGTGGCTATCAATTCAAGTCTTCTTTATTCGGCAAGCACGATTAATGAAGCGAGAAAAACGACTTTTCCCAGTTGTGGATACGGATGTTGAAGAAATGACAAGCTTTATTTTGCAGTTTTATAATCGACGAAATAACGTCTTGCCAAAAGAAATTCTGCTTCCTAAGGGGTTACCAAACAAAGAAATTAGTGAAATTTTAGGCATCCCTGTTAGAACACCTGAACGTGGTGAGAAGCGTGATTTAATGGAAATGGCACGTGAAAATGCTCAACTTTCATTAGATGAAAAGTTCCGTCTTTTGGAAATGGACACTCGCAAGACCACAGGAGCAATGAAAGAAATTACAGATGCTCTCGGCTTGCCTGAAGGACATAAGATTGAAGCGTTTGACCACTCTCATATTCAGGGAGCTGATCCAGTTAGTGCGATGGTAGTATTTGTTGACGGTGAGCCAGCGAAGAAGTTATATCGGAAATATAAACTGAAAACTGTTATTAATCATGCGGATGAAGCTGCTAGTACACGTGAAGTTATTCGGCGGCGTTATTCACGGCTCCTCAAGGAAAACAAACCAATGCCAGACATGATTTTCATGGATGGTGGTGAGATTCAAATGAATGCCGTGAAGGACGTTTTGGAAAACGAACTTGGCTTAGATATCCCAGTCGTGGGAATGGTCAAAAATGATAAGCATAAAACCGCTGATCTCCTTTTTGGTGATCATGACCAGCATATAAATTTGAATCCACGGAGTCAGGGCTTCTACTTAGTACAACGGATTCAAGATGAAGTACACCGGTTTGCAATTACGTTCCATCGGCGAGTTCATGCGCGTCACTCAATGGCTTCACGGTTAGATGAGATTAAAGGAGTCGGCCCACGAACAAGAACGAAACTTTTACAAAAATATGGTTCAATTACAAAAATTGCAGCGGCACCAGTTGATGAGATTCATTCACTGGGTATTAATTTGAAAACTGCTCAGTTAATAAAGGTTTCTCTTCAAGGAAATGCTGAAGTGGCTAAGGGGAGTAGCCATGATTGATTTTGACGCTGGTAATTTTTTCCCATATACTTGTAAATAGAAATTAAGAACGGAGAAATCAACTTATGAATACTTTTGTTGATCAAATTAAAATTGAAGCTCACGCAGGTAAGGGCGGAAACGGAATGGTTTCTTTCCGTCGTGAAAAATATGTTCCTAATGGTGGACCATCTGGTGGAGACGGTGGTCATGGTGGAAATATTGTTTTAAAAGTTGATGAAGGGTTACGTACCCTGATGGACTTTCGTTACCACCGAATTTTTAAAGCTAAAAATGGTGGCAACGGGATGAGCAAACAAATGACAGGTCCTAGTGCAGAAGATACAGTGATCAGCGTTCCTCAAGGGACAACTGTTCGTGATCTCGATACTGGAGAAATCATTGGTGACTTGGTTGAAAATGGTCAAACTTTAGTTGTTGCTAAGGGTGGCCGTGGTGGTCGTGGTAATATTCATTTTGCCAGTGCCAAAAACCCTGCACCTGAAATTGCCGAAAACGGTGAACCTGGTGAAGATCGGTACCTTGAACTCGAATTAAAGATGCTTGCTGATGTTGGTTTGGTAGGTTTTCCTTCAGTTGGGAAATCAACGTTATTGTCAGTAGTAACTGGTGCTAAGCCAAAGATTGCTGCTTATGAATTTACTACCTTGGTTCCAAACCTAGGGATGGTTCTTTTGCCTGATGGTCGGGACTTTGCAATGGCCGATATGCCTGGATTAATCGAGGGTGCCTCAAAAGGGGTTGGCCTTGGGTTGAAGTTCTTACGGCATATCGAACGGACACGGGTATTGTTACACTTAGTTGATATGAGTAGTGACGATCCAAAGCAAGCAATTGAACGGTTCAAAAAAATTAACCATGAATTGGCAAATTATGATCCTGAATTGCTAAAGCGTCCGCAGATTGTTGTTGCTACCAAGATGGATCTACCAAATGCAGCGGAAAACCTAGCTAGTTTCAAGAAAGACTTGGCTAACGATGACTCCTTAGAAGAGACACCACAAATTTTCCCAATCTCTGCAGTAACGCACCAAGGGGTTCAACAATTGATGCAGTTAACTGCTGATCTACTTGATAAGACACCGGCATTTGATAGTGAAAGTCATGACGAACAGCTTGAAGCTACATATAAAGCAGAAGCACCAAAGAAAGATCATGCGGACTTTACAATTTCTCGTGATGAAGATGGTACATGGGTACTTGGCGGTGAGAAGCTTCTTCGCCTGTTTAAGATGACTGATCTGACCCATGAAGAAAGTCAGTTACGGTTTGCTCGTCAGCTCCGTCACATGGGTGTTGATGAAGCTTTACGGGCTAAGGGAATTAAAGACGGTGATACCGTTCGGATCGATAAATTCGTCTTTGAATTTGTACAATAAAAACTAAAAGGAATTGAGGAACAAAAATGCAGCTGGAATTTTTAGGAACTGGAGCAGGATCACCAAGTAAGCAGCGAAATGTTGCCAGCGTTGCCTTAAAGCTCCTGGAAGAATTAAACGAAATCTGGTTATTCGATGTGGGAGAAGCAACGCAGCATCAGATTTTGCAGACGACAATTCGTCCACGAAAGGTAACGAAGATTTTTATTACTCACTTACATGGTGATCATATATTTGGACTTCCTGGATTTTTAAGTTCACGTTCATTTCAGGGTGGGAATGAACCATTAACGATTTACGGACCAGTTGGAATCAAGCGATTTGTCACGACTGCCCTTCAGGTAAGTGAATCACGATTAAGTTATCCGCTAAAATTCGTTGAAATCGATCATAATCAAGAACTTTTTGATGAACGAGGATTTAAGGTCACTACAATGGCTTTAGATCATAAGATTGCTTGTTATGGTTATCGAATCGAAGAAGCTGATCACCCTGGTGAGTTACAAGTTGAAAAACTCCGGGAAGCTCAAGTTCCTTCAGGGCCAATCTATGGTCAATTGAAAGCAGGAAAGACCGTTAAGTTAGATGATGGTCGAGTTATTAACGGTAAGGACTTTATTGGTAAGCCACAACCAGGTCGGATTGTTACGATTCTTGGTGATACCCGTCAAACACCAAACGCTGTTGTTCTTGCACATAAGGCTGATGTTCTGGTTCATGAAAGTACATTTGCAAAGAATGAAGCTAAGATGGCTCATAACTACTACCACTCCACAAGTTTGCAGGCCGCTGAGGTAGCTAAGCAGGCTGGAGCTAAGAAGCTACTATTGACCCATATTTCTGCTCGTTATACTGGGAAAGCAGCTTATCAACTAGCTTACCAAGTCCGGGATATTGTTCCAGATACACGGGTCGTAAATGATTTTGATATAATTGATATACCGTTTAAGAAATAGCTGAAACGTAAGGGGGTTCTTTCAATGAAAAAGAGGTTTAAGCAACTAAGATTCTTAAAGAATAAGGTTGTTTTGATAACTGGCGGTGACAGCGGAATTGGAAAGGCACTTGCTCTGGAAGCTGCTCGCCGTGGAGCAATCGTTGTAGTAACCGCTCGAGATGAAAAGAAGTTAGAAAAAGTAGCTAACCAGTGCTTAATTTTATCTGGACGTCCAGCATTCTCCTATAAGATGGATGTTACGGATCCAGATCAAATTGATAGTGTCCTATCAAGAATTCAGCATGAAGTTGGCGGGGTTGATGCCCTAGTTAATTCTGCTGGACTGGGTGATTTTGCACCAGCAACTAGCGAATCTTTCAAGACTCTTAAACAAATGACAAATGTGAACCTCCTTGCGTTGATGTATATCAGTCGTTGTGTGGCACGCCAAATGATGGATCAAGGCTATGGGGCAGTTATTAATTTTGGCTCCATTGCTGGGAAAATCCCTACACCTAATAGTGCAGCATACTCAGCAACTAAAGCCGGAGTTAACCAATTTGATAATGTCTTACGGATGGAAGTTGCGGACTATGGTGTTCAGGTATTAACAGTTAATCCGGGTCCAATCGATACGCCATTCTTCGAAAAGGCAGATACAAGTGGAAAATATCGTGCTCATTTACCAAAGTGGATGTTTATCTCAGCAAATCAACTTGCTGAACAGATTTGGGATAATGTTGGCTACAAGACCCGTGAGATTAACTTGCCAGTTTACTTCTCATACTTAAGTTGGGTTTACAGCATTGTGCCAGGTCTAGGTGATTGGGCAATCAAGAAATTCTTTGATTTTCAACAAAATAAAAAGGAACTTTAATTAGTTCTTGGTAATAAATCGGAGTGAAGTGGTAAAATATCCACTTTGCTCCTCTCTTGATTTAAAAAACGAATGGTGATTTGAATGGTAAAAGCACAATATGATTGGCAAAAAGTAGCTAAGCCTGATGAACAACTGGTATCAACGCTAAGTAATGAATTATCGGTGAACCCAATTATTGCTAAGTTCCTTGTTGAACGAGGCGTTTCATCGGTAGAAGATGCTCAACAGTTTCTCCAACCCTCGATGGAAACTATCCATGACCCACACCAGCTTCATGATATGGATAAAGCAGTTCAGCGAATCCAACAGGCAGTGGAAATTGGAGAGCAGATTACGGTTTACGGAGACTACGATGCTGATGGGATAACCAGTACGGCATTAATGTATGAAGTACTCCAAGATGTTGGTGCAAACGTTAATTATTATGTTCCTAATCGTTTTAGTGATGGTTATGGGCCAAATGCTGATGCGTATCAGCGGATAATCGAACAAGGAACTAGCCTCATTATTACTGTCGATAATGGTGTCAGTGGGAAAGCAGTCATTGATCCGGTAGTGGCACAGGGAATCGATGTGATCGTGACTGACCACCATGAAATGCCAGATGATTTACCCAATGCATATGCAATTGTTCACCCACGTTATCCGGGAACAGACTATCCTTTTGCATATTTATCAGGAGTAGGAGTTGCTTTTAAAGTAGCTTGGGCACTGATGGATGAATTTCCAGAAGATTTTCTCGATTTAGTAGCAATTGGGGAGATTGCTGATGTCGTAAGTGTGACTGATGAAAATCGTCCACTAATCATGATGGGAATTCAAGAATTGCGTCAGGGGATGCGTCCAGGGCTTCATGCATTAATCAAAGAAGCAGGAGTTAGTGAACAATACTTAACTGATCAAGATATTGGTTTTGTAATTGCACCACGGTTAAATGCATTGGGGAGAATTGCTGACGCCAATGAGGGAGTAAAGCTTTTAACTACCTTAGATGAAGAAGAAGCAACAAAACTAGCTCGTGCGGTTGATGAAGCTAATAGTAAACGACAAGACTTGGTAAACGAAATCATGACGGCTGCCCAGCAACAGCTTAAACAAATGGACCAATCACAACCGGTATTCTTAGTAGTCGGCCATGATTGGCATCAAGGCGTCTTAGGAATTGTTGCAAGTCGATTAATGGATCAGACTGGTAAGCCGACAATTGTTGCAAGTACAAATGATGATCAGCAGATTGCTAAGGGTTCTGGAAGAAGCGTTGATGGTTATAACCTGTTTCAAGCCTTAGATGGTCACCGAGATTTAATGACCTCATTTGGTGGCCATCCCGCTGCATGTGGCTTGAGTTTTGATATTAATAATGTTGATGAATTACGTAAAGTATTAATTGACGAAGCTGAAAATCAGCACTTTGATGGGCAAAAACGTCAACCAATAGAGATTGCATCGTCTATTAATGCTGACGATGTTAACATGCAACTTTATGACCAGTTAGTAGCACTTTCTCCTTTCGGTCCAGGGAATGAGCAACCTGTCTTTGAATTGCAACCTAGTCAACTAAACGATATTAAAACGATGGGGAAGGATAATTCCCATTTAAAATTCACAGTTGTTGGTAATCAATCTAAAGTGACTGTGATTGCTTTTGGAAAGGGAAATCTTGCTACGGTTTTAAACTCTGCTGTTCCTAGTCAGATTAAACTTGCTGTTAAATTATCAGTCAACGAATGGCGAGGAAAGAGATCAGTTCAGTTAATGCTAGAAGATTTAGCAGTTGATGGGCCTGTAATTTTAGATCAGCGGACGAACAAACTTAACCCTCAATTATTTAACGAAAATGGTTATTACATTGCGTTTGATAAAAAGCTACGTGACAATATCAGTCCACATCTTCCTGGTGGAGCTGCTTTATCGCCAGAAGAAGCTCAGCAAACAGATTTTTCAAATCAGGCTGTTACTGTGGTTGACTGTCCGCCAAGTTTGACGGAATTCAAGAAGCTTTTTGATGATGATCAATTAGCACCTTCGTCAGTTCGCTTATTGCTTTTCCAGCCACATAGTGTTTATCTTACTGGGATGCCAGTTCGAGATGAATTTGCACGACTATATCGGCTGGTAATTGTTCAACCACAAATTGACCTGAATCGGCAATTAAACAGGTTAAGCGCTCAGTTAAAAATTAATGCAGACAGATTAATTTTCATGTTAAGAGTGTTTTCTGCTGCTGGATTTGTTACAATAAAAGATGGTATTTTAAAACCTGTCAGTGATGTCACTAAAACTGACATTAAAGAAACAACCCCCTACCAACGAAGAATTGCTCAGTATCATGCTGAACAAGTCCTTTTATTTAGCGATAGTAAAGAGTTGGCAAAGTGGGTATTAAACTGTCTAAACGTATATTAAAGGAGACAATTTTTTCTTATGACTTTAGATCTCTACAAATATGTTGCGAGTGTTCCTGATTTTCCAGAAAAAGGAATTATTTTCCGGGATATCTTACCATTGATGGCTAATGGTGCAGCTTTTAAGCAAGCAACTGATGAACTATGCGATTACGCTAAAGATAAGCAAGTTGATATGGTTGTTGGACCAGAAGCTCGTGGCTTCATTGTTGGTTGTCCAATTGCTCGTGAATTACAAGTAGGTTTTGCCCCTGCACGGAAGAAGGGGAAACTTCCACGAAAGGCTGTAAGTGCGACATATGAATTGGAATATGGCGAAGCAACTCTTCAAATGGAAGAAGATTCAATCAAGCCTGGACAACGAGTATTAGTAGTTGATGATTTGTTAGCTACTGGAGGAACCATCTCTGCAACCATTAAGATGGTCGAAGAAATGGGTGGAATCGTTGTTGGTTGTGCATTCTTAATTGAATTGAAGGATCTCCATGGTCGTGAAAAGATTAAGGATTACGACATGAAGGCATTGATGGAATTTTAATTATTGAAAAGTCAGAAATATAGAGGTATTTATTAATGATTTTCTTGATTGTTTTTGGTGGCTTAATGTTAATTTTAGGTGGATTTTACCTTGCTAATTCTTGGCAACAATACCGTGAATGGAAAGGCGGAACTATCATTGTTGTTTTAAGTCTTGCAGCGGTTATTTATGGTGTGATTAATTTGCCTGCATTTAACCATAACAAGCAGAATTCTTCTTCTGAGGCACGATCATCCCAAGTAACTAGTGGGAGTAACAGTATGTCCTCATTTTCCAATAAGGCTAATATTGCTTCCGGCGATAATTCTGCTACTCAAGAAAATAAGGAAATGGCTATTTTACGTCAGCTCCAAAAGGGATATTCTAAATTTGGTGATGTAAGTTTTGACAGTAAGACTAAAACTTACAAAGTAACACCAACTGATGATGATACTGTTAATGCATTAAAGCAATTAGCTCAAGATCCAAGTCAAGCAGAACAAATGGGTTGGAGTAAGTTAACTAGTTCATTTAAGAAGAACTCAAAGGATATCGATAAGGTAATGGGGAGCGACTATTCAATTAGTATCATGAACCCTAGTGATGATAGTCAGGCAATGTATACTGCTAAAAACGGTAAGACAACTTACGATATTGCAAACCAATAACTACCTTTACTGATAAAGACATTTTTGATACAATTTGGTTGTTCATAAGTCTTTGAACAACCAATTATGGAGAGTTGGCAGAGTGGTAATGCACCGGACTCGAAATCCGGCGAACCCGTGTAGAACGGGCGCGCAGGTTCAAATCCTGTACTCTCCTTTTAAATAAAAATGCGTGAAAACGTAAACAGCCGTAAATCCTTGATATGATAGGATTTACGGCTGCTTTTCTATTTTTCAAAAATGTCTAAAATTGCACAAAATTGTAACTTTGGGTACCAATTGGGTATCAATCACAGTATTTAAAATAAAATAACTATAAGTATCAATTGTTGTTGAAATTTTACTATGACCTAAACACTTACTAAAAATATAAATATCAACGCTGTTTGCTAAAAGCAAGGCAACATGGCTATGACGTAAACTATGAAAGTGAAAATTTTGCTTATGGATATCCAATGAGGTAAGAGCTGCTTTTAATGTTTTGTTGACTGCTCCAGAAGTTGGAATAGTTCTAGCAGCATGTCCCTCCATTATTTAATTGTTATAATGAAAAGATTGAATGAATTATCCATATTATTCAACCCATAGTCCATTCTCTGTGTGATGTGTACCCCCAAAGTTGATTTCCAACTTTTGGGGGGGTACACATCACACACGTTTGTAGAAAGGATTTTTCTCTATGTAAGTCTTTCCATCTTTACCCTTAATCTTTTTCGCCACTTTTCAATGACCTCCCTAAATAATCCAGCTTTTTATGTCTTCAGTGTTTGGACTAATAGTTACTGATAAATATAAGTTGGTTTTTGTTTTTGATAAATCGTCCGGCCTTCATAAAGCACTCGACCTAACAATCCATACTTACCGTTTTTATCGTATTGATAGACAGTTGTAAAGTTCCCTGGAGAATCAACTCTAAACATAAGCGGTAAGCCATCTGGTTGCCACTTATAAACCATATCATCTTCAACCCGTTGACCGTCATATACAGAAGGCATACTTTGAAGCGTATCTACAGGTTTTCTGCCAAATGCTTGTGCATATCCTTTGAGTTCTTCTTCTTTTTGCTTTTTAGCTTCTTTTTCCTTAGCAATCTTTTTATCTACCTTTTTTTGAATTGCAGGTAAATCACTACCAATCAGCTTATTATTTTCAAAGGTTAAATAGAAATCGTCATAAATTAGCATTTGCTTTTCTTTACGAACAGGTTTTCCCAATCTTTTTTAAACTTGACTCATAGAAGTACCAAGCTTCAATTTTTCAGCTTTACGTTTCAAAAAATAATTTTGAATTTTATTACGTTTTACTTCTTTATGCTTAGTAGTCTTTTTCCTAGAACTTTCGGAAGCCTTTTTACTGGTCGATGATGAATGATCTTTGCTACCAACTTTTTTTGAACTGGAAGAACTACTTACATTTGAGACTTCAGTAGCTTTATTTGAATTTGTTTGTGCCTTATTTTCAGGTAATGATCCAATGCTAAAAAGTAAAACTATACACACAGCAATTGAAATGCGCTTGTATTTTCTATTTGGCTTTCTTTTCCAGAAACCTAAATTTCAAGAATAAGTTAGCCACTGGACTCAAATAAATAATACTGACCAATTGATTATTGGTTGATGGAGCTGTGATATCTCTTGGTAGAAGGCCTTACGATAGATATCCATTGACGAATGTC
>JAHLFK010000047.1 GCA_018883805.1 Candidatus Limosilactobacillus merdavium
GTGCGTCATTTGACGGACATCCTTTCATATAGGTTTGGTTCACTTAATATGATACCTGATGTCACGCCGAATGGCGTTTTTTATTTACCACCAACTGGGTGGCTAACTTCATTCTATAATCCACCTTAAAAATATAAAGCGCTAAAATTGCTTTGAATTTCAGGGGAGCGATAAGTCAATTCATGAAATGAAGAAATTACTTTAATTGGAGTGACTAGTATGATTTCGAAAAATAATAAGATGAACTCTTTACAAAAAGGAGAAAAGAAACAACACTTTGGTTTGCGTAAACTAAGCATCGGTGTTGCTTCTGTTTTGTTATCAATAACTGTCTACCTTGGAATCAGTCAAGGAAGAATTTTGGCTGATACGCAGATAAGCCAAGGTAATCAAAATGTAGTTGAAGAAACAGCTGATAGTTCACAACAGAATACGGAAGCTGTTGGAACAAGCCAATCAACTAAAGATAAAGCATCAAATCAAACTGTAGATAATAAATCAACAGCTACTCCTAATAATTCAAATAGTCAGACTGAGACTAATGTTCAAGCAAAAAAAGTTGATCCTAATGATATTCCTCAAGCAACAACTTCTTTAAATGATCAAGTTGGGAATAATAATGATCAAATTAAAGTTACTTCTCATAATATAGATGGGGTTAAAGGAGATGTTGCTAGTGGGAAACCTGGTGAGACCCACTTGCAGTTAGATTTAGATATTCCTGTTCCACAGATTGAAAAGATTAAATCTGGTGATTATGTTGATATTAAGTTAGGCCTTCCATATACAACTAGTGATGGTAATCATTATATTATGAGCTATGGTGCGATTAATGGCGGTGCTAATATATTAACGATTACCTATAATGGTATGATTGCTGGATATATTGTTCCGGTTGGCGATCTAAGTCATTATGCAGAAACGGTATTAAAGAACGGTCAACTGGTTACAGAGATAAATGATAATACTAAGGATAATAGTCTCGGAACAAGTAACGGATACTATCGAATAATTTTTACAAATGCCATTAAAGATTACCTTGTCGATCACCCGGGTATAAGTAGTGACTGGGTTCTTAAAATGAGTTTGAATTGGTATAATGCTATTCAAAATGGTGCAAAAAAGGTCAACGTACCGACAGCATTTACCATCTATACTAATGGAGATAATCTTGAACAATACCACCCAAATAATGACTTGCAGGTTGGTAATTACTCAATGGCTAGTGGACTTTCCTTTAATGTCTCAAAGGTTAAAGAAGAAAGTGCAATTACACTATCAAATGAAACGCGTGCGAGTGATCATACAGGTAACATTGCTGCTCACCGTTGGTTTAAGGGTCCCGATAGGAAAGATTATTTAAGCGTTGTTGGTGACAATACGCAAAGTGTTGGTATTTCGATATCTAATCAGGATAGTGAAGGACGAAAATTAGGAAAATCATTTGATATTTCGGTTAGTAAACCTAATAGTAATGATGATGTTAAATTAGATTTTGTTGATGCTGAAGAAATTCGGAAACAACTACAAGAAGCGATTATCGGACCAAATACAGGTCAAACTGATTTTGTTGATACTGTTACAGGAGCAGATCAATACCATTTGAATTATCAAACACCGTTCAGTCAACCTACAGTAAAGGTTACTCAGGATACCTCAAATGATGGTAATTCAGTAACATACCATGTAACCATTGATGGTGATTATCAAGGGTTTAAATCAAACTTTTATAACAAAGATACCAATAATGACGATTTTATTATTACATTAATTAACTGGAATACTGCCGATCCTTCAGCATTACTCCCACCTGAAAAAATCACTAATCCAGATGATGATTACAATAATGTTGTTTATAATAATACTCAATTGAGGGGCTATCCAACTAAGGGCAAAAAAGTTAATGATTATTTGAAGGATAAGCCATGGTCAGTAAGTATTACTAGTCAGGATGGCTTTAAATACTCTGAAACAAAGGGGTATTGGATTGATCGGAAAACAGATCAGAAGCCCGAAAATAATGGTTACGTTTCTAATCATTTTTATGGTTGGGTAAAGCAAATAATTAAATACGTAGACGAAAATGGCCATCAAATGCAGAAAGATGGTCAGCCAATAGTAGATAATGTTCGATCAGTTACCTTTGAAAGTAAAACTGATGAGAATGATTTCACTGGGATAACAAAACAATTTGATGATGATGTCGATGTTCCACATGTTGATGGTTATACTGCTTATGTTGGTATCAAAGATAAAAAAGATGGTAAAAAGTTGAAGATGACTGATGATAAAGCAGTAATTGGAGATTCTTTAGAAGGGAAGAAGAATGGTCACGAAGATCCATTTGGCTTTCCACATGATGATTTTATTGAATACGTCGTTTATGTAAAGAATACAAAGCCAACGCCAGAACCTAAAGAAGGACGTGTCACGATCCACTACATTGATGTTAGGACTGATCCACAAAAAACTGCTTTCCAACCAGCTGATGGTACGGAGATAACTAACCAAAACCTTGAAGGTGAAGTAAGAAGCTCATACAATAATAAACTCTGGGATTATGGTGCAGTTGGTTATGAGTTAGCTACTAATAAAATTGATCCGAAAGCAACTAATGGAACGTTTATTGATGGTCATCAACATGTCTATGTTTACCTTAAACATCGGACGGACAAGAAGACTGAAACTTTTACCGCAATTGAAACTATCACTTACAAGTACGCCAATGGCCCTCACGCAGGAGAACAAGCAGCTTCTCCGTACACTCACAAGATTAATTACAGTCGCTCACGGATGATTGATTTGACAAATAATCAACCAATTACTGAATGGACTGCCTGGACACCAACTACTAATGGTGACAAATTCATTGATGTAATCTCACCAAGTATCAAAGGCTATTACCTTAAAGATGGAACAAAATCAAAAATCGCAGCTCCAAAGCTGAACGAGTCTGATTATCAAGATGGTAAGACCAAGTCATTCAATTACGAAGTTGATTATTTGATGGACGATCCAGTCCAACCAACGAGTCAGCCGACAAATCAACCAACAAATCAACCGACAAGTCAACCAACAAATCAGCCAACAAATCAACCGACTGAGCAGCCGAGTCAACCGACCGAGCAACCAACTCAACCAACAGAACAGCCGAGTCAACCGACCGAGCAACCAACTCAGCCAACAGAACAGCCGAGTCAACCGACCGAGCAACCAACTCAGCCAACTGAACAACCGAGCCAACCAACGACTCCACAACCAACACAACCACAGCCAACTAATCCTACTCAACCGGTTCAACCAAATGAGCCAGTTCAACCTACTCAGCCACAAAATCAACCATCCTCTTCAAAAGAGATTAATATAGATACTCCTAATAAGCAGGATAAGCAAGTAGCTGATCATCAAGCACAATTACCGCAAACTGGATCAGAATCCAATAAGGGTATTTTAGCGATCGGATTAGGCGCATTAATGGCTTCACTAGGTCTCGGAATTGGTAAAAAGAAAAAGATTTAGCCTGTCAAGAAAAAATACTTTACATTCCTTTGGAAGACTGGTATATTATTATCTGTTAAGAAATTTACAGGGAGGTGCAAAGAATGTCCGTTAAAATTCGTTTAAAGCGTATGGGTTCAAAGAAGCGTCCATTCTACCGTATCATTGTAGCTGATTCACGTGCACCACGTGATGGTCGTTTCATTACCTCTTTAGGTACTTACAACCCATTAACCACTCCTAAGGAAATCAAGTTTGACGAAGATGCAATCATGGATTGGTTACAAAAGGGTGCTCAACCTTCTGACACTGTTCGTAACATGCTTCAAAAGGCCGGTGTTATGAAGAAGTTCCACGAATCAAAGTATGCTAAGAAGTAGTGATATCTAGTCATGACTGAGACAAATATTGAAGCGCTGGTTCGTAGTTTAGTAACCCCATTGTTAGAACATCCCGATGATCTGACAATTAAACAATCTGAAGATGATCGTTATCAACGTTATGTTGTTAATGTTCACCCTGATGATGTTGGTCGCTTAATTGGGCGGCAGGGACATATTGCTTCAGCGCTACGGACAGTCGTTGAAGGAGCACGTCCTAGACGCTCCAATTCAAAAAAAGTCCGGTTACTAATTAATGACCATCGTCACTAACAAATAAAACTCCCACACTAATCTGTGGGAGTTTTTGTCGATTTTAGGAGATATTTTTAATGAAATTCTATAACGTTGGAAAGATTGTAAATACTCACGGAATTCGGGGCGAAGTTCGGGTTATCCCAACAACCGACTTTGTTGATGAACGGTTTGCTAAAGATGCAAAACTTTATTTAGCAGGTAAGCAGGGGGAAGAACCATTAGAGTTAACTGTTGAATCTGCTCGTCCACATAAAGGCTCACTTTTGGTTAAGTTTGCTGGTTATGACAACATTAATGATGTTGAAGTTTTTCGCAATCGCGAGTTAAAGGTTAGTGAGGAAGATCAACAACCACTGGAAGATGGTAGTTATTATTACCACCAGATTATTGGCCTAACAGTAAAAACGGTTGACGGTCGTGAGCTGGGAACTATTAAGGAAATTCTTTCACCAGGTGCTAATGACGTTTGGGTTGTTCAACGTCCACAGAAATCAGACTTACTTTTGCCAAAGATTGATGATGTGATTAAAAATGTTGATCTTGAACAAGGAATTGTTGAAGTTGAATTAATGGAGGGCCTTGAATAATGCGAATTGACATCTTAAGTTTGTTTCCAGACATGTTTCAGGCTACTTTAGGTGAATCAATTATTGGTAAAGCTCAAGATAACGGATTCCTCGACATCAAAGTAACAGATTTTCGGGATTATACCGATAATAAGCATAATCGAGTTGATGATACGCCATTTGGTGGTGGCGCGGGGATGCTTCTTCAAGCGCAACCAATTTTTGATGCGATGGCTGCGGTTGAGGACGAAACTAAAGATCGCTATCCAAAGGGGCGAGTTATTTTGATGGATCCCGCTGGACGGAAATTTGATCAAGATTATGCTCAAGAACTATCCCAAGAAGAACACCTCACATTTATTTGTGGGCACTATGAAGGGTATGATGAACGGATTCGGAATCTGGTAACCGATGAAGCGTCATTAGGTGATTATGTCTTGACCGGTGGTGAATTGGCAGCGATGGTGATGATTGATGCCACTGTTCGCTTTGTTCCTGGCGTATTAGGAAATATGTCGTCACCAATGGGCGATTCTTTTAGTAATGGTTTATTGGAATACCCACAATACACTAGGCCCGCTGATTTTCGGGGAATGAAAGTTCCTGAAGTATTAACTAGCGGCAATCACCAAAAAATTAAAGAGTGGCGTCAACGGGAAGCATTACGGCGGACCCTTGAACGACGCCCAGACCTCCTTAAAACAGCAAAGTTAACTCGTGAACAACGAATAATGCTTGAAGATTTGAAGCTCGATCAAGATCCAGATGTACCGGATTAGGAAAGGGGTTCAGATGAAAAAATTTATTCAACGTTTACTTTGGAAGCAGGATCCAGAACTTTATAAAAGCAAGGATGCTAAACTTACGCCGAGCTTGCGGACAATTGATCTGATTGGCCTTGGAACTGGAATGGTTGTCGGTACTGCAATTTTCACTCTACCGGGGATTGTAGCGTCTGAACATACTGGTCCTGCAGTTCCTCTGGCATTTATTGTTGCGGCGATTGGGGCGGGACTTTCTGCTTTGGCGTACGCTGAGACTTCTTCGGTTTTGCCTTTTGCTGGATCTGCGTTTTCCTGGATTAATGTTCTCTTTGGTGAGTTCTTTGGTTGGATTGCAGGTTGGGCATTGCTTGCGGAATATTTCATTTCGGTAGCATTCGTTGCTTCGGGATGGTCTGCTTATATGCAAGGGTTCCTTAATAGTTTTGGAATTAAGCTACCAACTGCTTTAACTGGTGGCTTCAATCCACAGAAGGGTTCATATGTCGATATTCTTGCTGCAATTGCAATCCTAGCTGTTGGTGTTTTAATTTCACGAGGTGTCCACCAAGTTAGTCGGATTGAAAATATAATTGTCAGTGTCAAGCTTCTGGTGATTCTGATGTTTGTTGTGGTTGGAATGACAGCGATTCATCCGCAGAACTATTCACCATTTTTGCCACCACACGTTCCTGGGACGACATTTGGTGGCTGGCAAGGAATCCTAGCAGGAACTGCACAGATATTCATTGCTTATGTCGGCTTTGATGCAATTGCAGCCAACACTGCTGAAACAATTAATCCTCAAAAGACGATGCCCCGTGGGTTAATCGGGACCCTAGTTTTGGGAACATGTTTCTTTATCGCCGTATCATTAGTCTTAGTGGGGATGTTTAAGTATAGTCGTTATGCAAATAACGCGGAACCAGCAGCTTGGGCATTACGTCATTCAGGTCACTACCTGACTGCCAATTTACTTTCAATCGTTGCAATTGTTGGTATTTTCTCAGCCTTAATTGCAATTCTTTTGGCATCATCACGGCTAATCTATGCCTTTGGTCGTGACGGTTTATTACCAAAGACTCTTGGCCATATTGATGAAAAACATGTGCCTGATCGTGCTTTATGGATGATTACTTTCTTGGCAATGATTCTTGGCTCAGTCTTTCCATTTACCTTCCTAGCAACATTAGTTTCTGCTGGGACATTGGTAGCATTTATCTTCGTTTCACTCGGGATCTATGCATTGCGTCGTCGGGAAGGGAAAGACTTACCAGAAGCCCAATTTAAGATGCCGGGATATCCAGTGATGCCACTAGTTTCAGCATTGTTCTCAGCTGTTATTTTCTGGGGCTTGAATGCTGATGCTAAGATTATGATGGTGGCATGGTTTATGATTGGGTTGATTATTTATTTCGTTTATGGAATTCGCCACTCAGTTATAAATCAAGAGCATCATGAAAATTAACCCTTGAAAGAGGATTGAAAAGCTAGTATAGTAATAGATGGCTGTTTAGCCATGATAAACGGTATTCCGCTGCCCACATCGGACATGAATGTCGGCGAAAGGAAAGAAATATTTATGCGTCAAAACAAGTTAATCGAAAAGATTACTGCAAGTCAATTACGGGATGATATTCCAGATTTCCGTGCCGGTGATACTGTTCGTGTTCACGCCCTCATCGTTGAAGGTTCACGTGAACGTGTTCAGATGTTTGAAGGTATTGTTATCAAGCGTCACGGTGCTGGTATCAGTGCTACATACACTGTTCGTAAGATTAGTAACGGTGTTGGTGTTGAACGTACTTTCCCAGTACACTCACCACGTGTTGCTAAGATTGACGTTCTTCGTCATGGTCGTGTACGTCGTGCTAAGTTGTACTACTTACGTGAACGTACTGGTAAGGCTACTCGTATCGCTGAAAAGCGTCGCGACAAGTAGTA
>JAHLFK010000048.1 GCA_018883805.1 Candidatus Limosilactobacillus merdavium
TTCGGACAGCCCATGTCTTTGATCAGTTACCAGAAGATCGGATTCTTCCTGATCAAGTTCAGATTGGACACTATGATTTACAGCACTTATTTATCTACTTAACGAATGGAGGCCAACAAGAAGATGCTTAGTCATGAACAACGATTAGTAATTACCAATGTTTTTCATCGCCTCGGTTGGGCGTTAGCCGTTGCTGCTGCTTGGGCTGTCGGCGTAGTATTTTTGGGATATTTTGTTGAATTGCTAATTGATCGTCGTGTTGATTCATTTCTCGTTAGCTTGCAAGGAATTCCAGGAGTATTACCGCCAGTATTCACAATGATTTTACTCGGTTATTTCTTAATTACTGCTTATGATGATTTTAAGTGGACAATTCAAAACGGGATTTCACGAAAGACCCTTTGGTGGGGACGATTGATTGCTTTAGCCCTTGCTACCATTGGAATTTGGGTGGTTAATAACTTATTAAGCTTGTTTGACCACCCGCTAGCAAGTTGGCAGGCGATGGGGATGCAATTATTAGTTCTTCTTTCTAGTACGTTAATTTTTCAAATGATTGGTAATGGCTTTGGTTTGCTTAACCGGACCTGGAAGTGGATTGTCGGCATCGGCCTGCCGATCCTATTTATCATTTTCTTGGTTGCACTTATTCGGGCAATGATGAGCCTTAATATTGGTTATCAACATAATGAATGGATCGGTCCTAATAGTGCTCTGTGGACAATTCTTAGTTCTTCCAGCACCTGGTGGATCATTTGGGGAATCACCATGGTTATCGTCATTTTCCTTTCCAAGTTCTTCAACGATAAAATGCAATTGAGAAGGGATTAAGGAAAGAGAGTGCCTTCGCTCCAAAGAGTTTCCGGAAAGCTAGCAATTTCTCCTGACGAAGGCGACTCGCGCCTAGGAAGGAGGTTGCTAGCTCTAGGAAACTCGAGCGAAGCACGTTTAGACTAAGTTGCCTAGAAAAAGCTAGACAGAGATTGCGGTCACAGCAAGCACCCTTTTCGCCTTCCATTACCCAAAATAATTTAAAACACAAACAATCCCGTCACTAGTCATTTAACCGATTAGTAACGGGATTGTTTTTTAAAATTTACCATTCTTATTTTCCGGCTGCCTTGTTAATTGCATCAATTACTGCATAGCGGAACTGATTCTTTTCCAAGGCCATTACACCCTTAATTGTTGTGCCGGCTGGTGAAGTAACTTGATCACGAAGTTCAGCGGGAAGTTTGTTAGTATCAAAAGCAAGTTTCCCGGTTCCCTTAACCATACTTGAAATCAAACGATAAGCTGTTTGTCGATTCATTCCGTTCGCAACGGCACCATCACTCATGGCATCCATGAAGACATCCACAAATGCTGGTCCACACCCGCCAATGACGCCAACAATATCTAATTGATTTTCACTAACTGGGATCACATCACCTAATAATTTAAGGAAAGCGATAATCTTATTTGCCTTTTCATCGGTAATCGCTTCAGGAAGAGCTAGCCCAATTGTTCCTGCATTAACGGCAACCGGGGTGTTGGGAATCATTGTTGCCACTGTAGCATTGGTAATCACTGATTGTAATTCTTTCAATGAAACACCAGCAGCTGCTGAGATAACAGTTGTTGAGGCGGGAAGCTGGCTTAATTCTTGAGCGATCTTTATTGTGATCGGTGCGGGGGTAGTAAGCACAACGAAGTCAGGATTAGCATTAACAACATCTTGATTATTATTAACGACGGTAAAGCCGAGATCTTGTCCAAGTTTGGTAACCCGAGGATTATCTGGGTTTTCGCCAATGATATTAAACTGGTTCGTATTTACGAGTCCCTTAATAATTGCGGACCCCATATTACCGACACCAACGACTGCAATTGTTTGTTGATTAGTCTCCATCTTGATCCTCCAATTTGACATAGTTGCCGGTAATAAACATTCCATTACCGACTTTGTACCAGATAATTTCATCATTATCACTCATCTTACCAGTGATCGTGATTTCTTGACCATCCTTAATTTCGCCAACTTTATCACCATATGGTTTATTAAAAGCGTCAATTGATCTTCCTGGAAGATAGTCAATCACTGCTTTTGTCTTCTTCATTGGAATTACTGCCATATTGTCAGCAAGCTTAGATTGAAAGTCTTCATCTTCGGTTTTGAATGGGTTATCCACAATTGTCATTTTGTCGTATTTTACCCATTGATCACTGCCAATTTCGTACCAAAATTCTCCTGATTTAGTTGCAACGCGGTGAAAGGCCTTCAGAACAATATCGTCCGGGAAAGGAGTGCCAACTTGCATCCCGTTCGGCATATCGTAAACTGCAGTAACCGCATCGAGGTGGAGATACATTTCGATCGATTCCACTTCACCCCAGTTTTTATTCCGATAATAAACGTGAATGCTATGTGGCTGATCATCAAATTTTCCGGTTAATTCCCCCTCACTTTTGACAAATTGGTAACCGTCGAATTGCTTCTTTTTAACGGAATATTCTTCTCCCATAAATCCCCGTAAGAGTTGGGGGACAACCAGGTTTTCTCCAGTATCAATATTTGTGTAGTAGACCCAGATTGGGTTTCCTGTTTTGAACTTATCTTCCATCCTTTTCACCCCGTCAACTATATTTACTTTTCATTATAGCATTGATAAGGTGAAACCTCTGTGATGAACAGGTTAACAAAGTGTAAAAAAATAGAAGACTGGAAAAGCATGTTTTTTCCCAGTCTCCAATAGATTATTCGTAATTTAACTTTTAATCAGTAACTTTATCTGCCTGTGGTGCGGCAACAACAGTAATATTACCATCTTTATCTAGTTGTGCAGCAAGCTCGTGAGCATCATTGTGATCAAGAACATAGTCAGCAATTCGATCTTCGATTTGTTCTTGAATTACCCGACGAAGAGGACGCGCACCCATCTTTGGATCATACCCCAAGTCAACTAACTTCTCATCAACATTTTCAGGAACAGTAATTGATAAGTCACGGTCAGTCAGCATCTTGTTAACATCGCTAATCATCAGGTTAACAATCTTCATCAAATTATCCTTGCTGAGGGCATTGAATTGAACAATGTCATCAAACCGGTTCAAAAATTCTGGCTTAAAGTAGTTGGTCAATTTATCAATGATTGAGTGAGTACTTCCAGTTGACTCAGCACCAAAACCAACGCTAGCTTGAGCATCGCCAGTTCCGGCATTAGAAGTCATGATAATGATCGTGTCCTTGAAACTAACGGTCCGACCTTGTGAATCGGTTAATCGACCATCATCGAGGATTTGTAAGAACATGTGCATAACGTCAGGGTGAGCCTTTTCCACTTCGTCAAGCAAGATTAAGCTGTAAGGGTGACGACGAACTTGTTCAGTTAATTGACCAGCTTCTTCATAGCCAACATAACCTGGAGCCGCACC